>CALRJJ020000015.1:0-17522 GCA_943367505.1 Flavobacterium psychrophilum
AGAATATGTAGAAAGCGCCGAATCGCTGCTCTCAGAAATTAGAAAGAGTGAGAAAGGTTCGATTGAAGCGCACATACTGCCGGAACATTTGCTTTCAGAGGCAATGACTTTCGGCTACAAACTTCATGGCACGAAAGCCTGAAAAAAGACCTAAAGGAACAAGTGACTCAATGGAAACCCTGAAACATCAACGAGACATAAAGCTAGAAACGCTTCCTTCAGGCGTGGCCATGCTCTGGTTTAACTGCGCTGGCAAAGTAAATGTCTTGGGCCACGATGTTTTGCTCGAACTGACAGAGCTAATTCCACAAATCAAAGCTGACAAAAAAATCAAAGCTTTGATCATTGCTTCAAGTAAGCCCGACACTTTCGTTTCAGGCGCAGACCTACACGAAATCATGAGCTTCGACTCGCAAGAGCAAGCGCACAAACTCTCACAAGAGGGTCAGGCCGTCTTCAATCAGCTAGAAAATCTCGGTAAGCCAACTGTTGCAGCAATCCATGGTGCCTGCCTCGGCGGCGGCCTAGAAGTAGCACTTTGCGCCAACTTCCGCATCTCTTCCGATTCAGATTTAAGCATTTTTGGCTTACCTGAAGTACGGCTTGGTTTGATACCCGGGCTTGGTGGCACGCAACGGCTACCGCGCTTGATACCAGTCAGACTCGCCCTAGAATATATTCTTACTTCTGAAATCGTCTCAGCAACAAAAGCTCTAGAGTTAGGAATTGTCGATCAAGTAGTGCCTTACAGCGAGCTATACAAAGCAGCTGAAGAGTTAGCTCTTGCCATACTGGAGGGCACAGCAGAACCTCGGCCTACGAAAGAAGAAGAGAGCCCAGAAAAGCTCAAAAAACTTTTTGCCACCATGGAGCGTTCAATCAAAATTCGCCTCAAAGGCAATTATCCAGCACCACTCAAAGCAATTGAAGCGGTACAACTATCAACTACCGCGACCCTGGAAGAGGGTTTGGCATTAGAAGCAAAATCATTCGCCGATCTAGCTAGTGATAAAACATCAAGCAACCTGATTCAACTATTCTTTTCTCAAGATTTCACCGCACGATCAGCGGCAAGAACAGCTGAGAAATCTGGCGCCAAACCGATAAAAACGCTTGGTGTCATTGGCAGTGGCATCATGGGTTTGGACATCGCTAAACTTGCTGCCGTCCACGGCATAAATGTGCGCGTAAAAACTAGTTCAGAAGAACGAGCCAAAGAGATGGCTGATTTCGATGCAGCCCACGAAGAAGCTCATGCTTCGACCCTTGCCGGTGGAACCTCACAGCGGGGCAAAATTACATTTTCGGAGCAGCTCTCTGTTTTGAGTGATTGCGAGATGGTAATTGAAGCCGTACCTGAAGACAGCAAGCTCAAGCAAAAACTCTTAGCTGAAGTTGAAAAACATGTGGCCGACGATTGCGTTTTAATAACCAATACCTCGGCTCTAGAGCTTATCGAACTCGGCCAAGAGATGAGCAAACCCGAACGCTTTGTCGGTTTGCATTTCTTCTATCCCGTCGACAAAATGCCTCTAGTTGAAGTGATCAGCCACCCCAGCACCAATGCTAAAACCAATAGCCTCGCCCTTGGACTAGTGACCAAACTCGGTAAAGTGCCAATCGGCGTCAAAGACTCGGTAGGATTCTTAGTCAACCGCCTGCTCACCACCCACCTTATGGAAGCATCGCGGATGCTTGACGAAGGCTATCCATTTAACTGGATAGAAGATGCAGCCGTTCAGTTTGGTCTACCAATGGGGCCATTTACCTTGGTAGATGAGCTTGGCCTGTATTTATGCTTCTCGGTGGCCAACAAATTGCATGCCGCTTTCGGCGAAAGGTTCACCCCGCCAATTGCTATGAAAACTACAGCCGCAGCTGGCCTAAAAGGCAAGATTTCTGGTGCTGGCTGCTATCACTGGGACGCCTCAGGGCGCAAACTAGAAATCAACCCAGACTTCGCTAGAATCACCAATATGACCGTCAGCACCGAGAAAGCCACTGCCGAGCAGATAGCCGAAATTCAACATCGTCTGATCTTCGTCATTGTCGACGAAGCGGCTCGCTGCCTTGAAGAAAAGGTTGTGCGTAAACCTCGAGAATTAGACCTGGCTCTGGTAATTGGTTCAGGCTTCCCACCATTTCGCGGCGGTGTACTGCGCTACGCCGACAGCTTTGGTATTCCCCAGCTGATCGAAGAACTGAACAAGACCTATACCACCTGCGAGCCCAAGAGACAGATATCGAGCTTGTTGACGTCGATGAGCGAGAGTGGCAGACGCTTCTATTCGTCGGGCGCCAATTAGCAAGCTTCGACTAGCAGCTTCGACTAGCCAATTGTCGCGCCAAGTAGTGCCGTTAGTTCGCTATCTAGCAAGCGCCGCTTGCAGTGCAAGAAATCACCTTCGTATTCTCCGATAGAAATAACAGAAAATACATTTGACAGTGCCCTCTGCCGCCCTTAAGATACGACTATCGAAATATAATGAAAACCTTAAGACGGGTAATGGCGTGGCTTAGCAGCAGCCATTTAGGCATTTGAGATGCCGATGCAAACCTCCGTTCCAGCGCTCAGCATATTAGAGGATTCCACACTCATCCCCCAGTAGGTCGCTATGGAAGAAATTCTCTGCATGTTCTCAATTCCAGTCTTTTATGTCATGTCTTTCAAAATTGGCAGCATCATTGATGGCATGCTCGAAAAGCGCTGGCCAACAGAATCTAACTAACCTGCACAACGATCTTGCCTTTCTGCTCATTGGACTCCATGTAGCGGTGCGCTTCCACAATCTGCTCGAAGGGGAAGACCTTGTCTATAACGGGCACCAATGAACCGTCTTTCAAGCCTGCATAGGTATATTCTTTACCCCGAGCAAATCGTGCGGCATCGTCGGTCACTTGAAACATTGTATAGCCTTGCACTGTAAGCCCCTTCTTCAGGGCCAGCTGCAAAGGAAATGCGGTGGTCTCCAAACTCAAGGCACCATATATAAAAATAGATGCCTCGTATGCGGCCGCTTTAGCAAGCTTGAGCAGAAGTGGCCCGGCTATAGCGTCAAAAATCAGATTGGCTCCCTTGCCAGCAGTGGCAGCCATTACCTCTTTAACTAGATCATCTTGATCTGTAACAATGACTCGGTGCGCACCAGCATCTAGAAGGGTCTGCTTCTTTGCTTCACCACGCGTGGTGGCAATGACATTAGCACCCTGACGACGAGCAATTTGAATTGAAGCAAAGCCAACAGAGCTAGAAGCCGCTGTGATCAGAACTGTTTGCTCGCTTGTGAGGCAGCCCAACTCAATCAAAGCACCATATGCTGTCAAATACTGCATCCAGATTGAAGCGGCCTCAATATCATTTAAATTATCAGGATACTTAGCCAAGGCGCGAGCCGGTACCACCGCCCACTCGCCGTACACTCCATATTTAGTCTGTGAGAAGCAAGGCACAGTGCTAACTCTGTCGCCGATACTAAAGCCTTCAACCTGCGGTCCAATCGCCTCAATTACGCCACTAGCCTCATAACCGATACGCGAAGGTAAAATTGGCTTTTCTAAATACCTTCCTTCTCTCAGCAAGACTTCTGCTCGATTAAGACCAAGAGCATGAACGCGCAGACGCACTTCGCCTTCTCCGGGTTCTATCTCCGGCACCGTTTCGATCTGCAGAACTTCAGCAGCACCGGTTTGATGAAAGCGCACAATTCTAGACACAGAATGGTTCCTTAAAAGCAGAACAGTAATAATAGTACCTTCTGCTAAAATAGCGGCCCAAATACGCCATTAGGTAGAGGAAAAGTTAGTGGGCTCAGAAGCGAACAGCGCAGCGCAGGCAAACAGCAGCGCAGATAGAAGCACCAGTACAGATGTAGTTGTTATTGGCAGCCTCAGTATGGATATTGTCATCCGCGTACCACGCCTACCGGGCCGAGGAGAAACCTTAAAAGGTTCAACATTTGATACTTTTCCTGGTGGCAAAGGCAACAATCAAGCCCTGGCAGCGGCGCGCTGCGGTGCATCAGTAGCCATGATTGGCAAAGTCGGCGCCGATGCTTATGGCCAAGTCTTGCTCGATACATTGAAAGAGAATGGCGTCAATACAAATGGCATGACCACAGACTCTGAGCAAACCACTGGCATCGCCAACATATGGGTTGGCCCCTCAGGCGAAAATAGCATTGTCATCGTGCCAAATGCTAACAACTCGATGACTCCAGAATATGTATCAGCAAAAGCTGATTTGCTAAGCAACGCCAAAGTGCTGTTGCTGCAACTAGAAATACCAGCAGAAACCGTTTTAGAAGCAGCGAAAGCAGCCCGCAACAAGGGCCTAACAGTCATTCTCAACCCTGCCCCAGCACCAGAGACTGGATTATCGGCAGAACTTCTAAAAAACGTAGACGTAATAGTGCCGAATGAAACAGAAGCCCACTTGCTCACTGGTATTAACCCAACTTCGCCCGAACTCGCTCATCAATGCGCCCGCAAACTGCTCGAGCTTGGCCCTAAGGGAGTGATTCTCACACTGGGCGAGCGTGGCGCCCTAATTCTCGAAAGCTCCCAACCAGAAAAGCCACAAACAGTTGAGGCCTTTAAGGTTTCTGTAGTCGACTCAACAGCTGCTGGTGATGCCTTCTGTGGCGCCCTAGCCATGAGAATGGCCAAGGGTGATAGCCTGGCAGAAGCGGCAAAATATGGCTGCGCAGCGGGCTCTCTGGCCTGCACCAAGGCCGGGGCAGTGCCATCATTGCCGCGGCTACCTGAGCTAGAAAAATTAATTGGCAGTCAATAATTTATAAGACGCTTTGGGAAAATTCTGGGTATAAAAATTGAGGAGTCTAAGGTCTACTACCCAGCATTGTCTTAGGCTGCCATGCAAAAACTGCGTGTCTTCTTTTTGTTGCTGTTCCTCCTGCTGCTTGCCCCGCCGGCAAAGTCAGCGGCTCTAGCTGACGACTTTGCCAAAGCAAACTCAGCTGAAACCCACGGCAGAACGAAAGAGGCAATCGCGCTCTACAACAAGATTATTGATGCATCCAACAACGACAAAGACGCCACCTGGGCAGCTAGAAGCAGAGCACGCATAGCTCGCCTTCTGGTAATTCAAGGCAATATTAAAGAGGCAGAACCGCTTTACCTGCAAACACTGAAAGTAAGTCCAGCATTATTCAAGCAAGACTTGGAGTTAATGGTGGATATTGATGATTTTGCCGAGAGTTACAATGCCCTCGCCAGCAAATCTGCAGATGCAAAAGAATGTCTCTTCCATGTCCTTGCATTACGACTAGCGGTAGATCCTCATCACCCCAATGTCACCCAATCGTACCGACACATAGCGCTCTACATGGTTAACCACGGGGACAGAGCGGCTGCAGAGCGCTACATAAAACAAGGAATTGAGCTAGAAAAGAATTACCCACCAGATAAGCTCTATCGCTTTATCCAAGACAAGGGTCTGTTGACCAGCATCTATATGCACGGCAGTGAATGGGTTAAAGCTGAACAAACAACCAGAGATCTGCTGCAGCAAATTGAGAAATATCCTTTTCTATCATGGGCTTGGCCGCAGCTACACTGCACTCTGGGCAAATGTCATTCAGAGCAATTTCAATACGAAGACTCTGACCGTGAATATCAGCTAGCAATAGCTCTGGCAAAGAAATATCCAAACCCCAACGGAGACATCAGCCCAGAATGCGTCAAAGGGTTAAAAGAGAATGCCATTCTCAAAGTAAAGAACAGAGCCAAGGCGAAGAAAGTTAATACGCAAAAACACTAGAACTGTCTAAAGGCCTTTATTTCAGCTGGTGTAGGTAGGTCGATGACAACACCAGGAAC
The DNA here is from genome assembly GCA_943367505.1 of Flavobacterium psychrophilum. GTDB lineage: Bacteria > Cyanobacteriota > Vampirovibrionia > Obscuribacterales > Obscuribacteraceae. The sequence continues at coordinate 5,839 of CALRJJ020000015.1, forward strand.
AAGAGGATGCTTGCCATACTCTTCTTCTTGCAGCACATACTTTTTATTCTTTTTGTAGAGCAAAGGTGCGAGCGAGAGGTCGTTCAGTTCGACCACTGCAACAGATTCGATGGTATCACCGGCACGGACGATATAGGTATAACGCCCCAATGGTGCAGGCATTTCGTGAGCACCAGCCGCATCATCGTCTTCACTGTTCCATGTCTCTTCTTGGGCGTCGAGAGCTTGATTGACGTAGCGTGACCGCTTCTCGCCTTCTTTAGATAGTGAAAGTCCGATAGTTGATTGCAGTGATGAAATGTCGGAGTCTGCGCTAGGTTCATCGCTGATCTCAAATTCGTTTTCACTAGCGGAAGGCAAGGTGTGCTCTTGCTCTTCAATCAGTTGGCGCCTATCTTTTTGCGTCGAGGGAGTCGTCTGCCTGGTGGCACTCTGATCAATGATTTGGCTATTTGCCGAGACATCAAGATAAGGAGTAGCAGCGGCCACTTTAGTGTCAGTGAGAGGTTCAGCTTTAACTGGAATGGGTCGAACCTGATCTGGCTTCACTTGATCAACTCTATTAGGTTCGTTCTTAATCGGCTCTGGCCGAGCAGGCTCAACCTTAACTTGGTCAGCCTTTACCGGCTCGACTCGCCCCGGAACAGATGCGTCTGTGCGGCGGGCGCCAGCCCCGGTGTAATTGCTATCAACACCGTGCAACTGAATGAAAGGACGTGACTTCACTTCGGGATTGTTGATATCAAAGGGCTTAGATTCGCCTGGTTTTGAATCGGGTTGCTTGTTATCTAAATGCTTGCCGTCGGCTGATTTACCATCGCCAGGTTTACTGCCATCGAATTTGGTCTGTGAACCTGGAAGAGGTGAATCACTAGGTTTTAAGCCAGGAGAGCGAACAATGCTCCAGCCCACATACCCTTTTGGAATTAAGACAGCCAGTATCTGGTCGCTAGTAATATCATCTCGCAAAGGTGGCATCTTGCCGCGCATGGCAACAGCGGCCATCTCACCTTCTTTAAGTGGAACAGTCACCGGTGTGCGATCACCTAAACTCTTGAGCGAGCCTTTGATATTATCTTTGACTGTTTCAACTAGGCCAAGGAAACCGTCTATCGCATTAGATCTGCCACCAGGAATACCGGCACCACTCTTAGTGTCACCGCCAATCTGTTTTCCATTTGGACTGAGGTTATTCTTTGCCCCATCTATTTTGCCATCGAGCTTGCCGTCTAGCTTGTTATCGAGCTTGCCGTCAGCCTTCCCATCATTCTTACCATCAGACTTATTGCCTTCAGGTTTAGCTGGCAAACCAAAACCGCGTATGCCAGCCTGACTCTCGATAAACTGAATAAAGGCCGATGGACCAGACGAGCCACCATCACTGGTCTTACCTCCGACCTTTCCGTCTGGAAGTCTGTCGCCTGTTTTTCCATCAGCAGCTTTGCCATCACTGGTCTTTCCATCACTGACTTTTCCGTCGGCGATTTTGCCATCGTTTAGCGACACCTGGCCAGCGCGAACGCCGGAGGAACTTCCATCACCAATCTTGCCGTCAGGCATTCGTCCATCGGGAAGTCTGGTTTGACCGCGATCACCATCGAGCTTTCCGTCGGCTATCTTGCCATCATTAAGCGACGCCTGGCCGGCGCGGACGCCGTCAGACTTACCATCAGCGCCCTTGGCGACAATTCCCTGGTTTGTGTGGTCAATGCCAGAACGAGTGCCATCGGCGGAATAATTTTTGAGGACTGATGCTCCATTTGCTTGGCGAGCAAGAACATCGGGGTTCTGAGCATTCGGATGGCCAGCAGCATCATTAGCCCTAGCCTGCTCTGGACCTGCTTGTATCTTGCCAGTCAAAGCTCCAGTTCCGGGCTCAGAGCCTCGCAGGCCGGTATCGTTGACCTTTGCCCCTAATGCCTCTTGAGCCTTTGCGGTAGCTGGATCATGCGATTTTGCGGCCAAATCTTGAGATCTAGCTACAACAGGGTCGTGAGCCTTGCCATCTGTAGTACCAACAGTTCCGGCATTTCCTTGCTGGGCTTTGCCTTCGGGACCAACAATTGCTAGGCCAGGAAGATGAGCTTTGTCAGAAGGCTGCTCCGATGCTACGGGGCTAACTTTATCCGGGGCCTTGTCTGGAACTTTAGTCGCAGCCTGGGTCGGTAGAACTTCGTTAGGTCGCTGAACCGATGGTTGTACATCCAGATTCTGGACTCGAGGCACGGCGCCATCTGTAGGAGTGTTGGGCTGCTCGCCAGCCCGAGTTGGCACTCCTGGCTTTGTCGACGGATCTACGACCTTCTCAGTCTGGTTATTCGTTGGTGTGACGGCTTGTCTGGCCGACTGCGGTTCCACCCGAGCAGGCGTGATATCACCAGGCGAGACGTTAGTATCTTTGGTTGGAATTACAGCGCCTGTTTCCGGCTTGGCGCCATCAGATGGTTTTACGGGTGTTGAACCGTTATCACTGCTGGCTCCAACTTTCAACAAAGATGTGTCACGAAAGGAAGCGGAGTCTATACTGCTCTCACGATCGCTGAAGGCATCCGCCAAAGAGCGACTAGAGGCTGCAGCCTTAACACGATCCTCTTCAGGTTTAGGCGTTTGATTTTCGAGTCGATCTACCATCAGAGTTACTATCCAAAGAAGAAAACACCCGCTATGAATATTCTGCCACTTTAATCTTGGCGGCTAACTTACGGTAGTTCTTGGCCCTACTTGCCTTTATTCAGTTCCTTGGATTTCAGTTCCCGCTTCAAGTCAGCGACCAAGTCTACAGCTTTCGCGTCCGCCGGATTGAGCGAAACGACTTTCTCCATATCTTTTAAAGCTTTTTCGCAGGGCCCATAAAGGCGGAAATAACAAATAGAACGACAGTCATACGCCGTGACGTTCGAAGGCTCGGCACTAATTACCTTGTTCAAAGTCTCAATAGCTTCCGCATACCTCTTTTCGTTCTTCAAGCAACGAGCCTTGGTTAGCAACAGCCTAGGCGTTGGTGTGCCAAGCTTGAAAGCCTTATCAAGAGAAAGCAGTGCCTCAGAATATCTTTTCTGATTGGCCTCGCCATCAGACCGAATCAAATACGCATCTCTCAAATTCGGATTTTTAGAGATGAGCTTATTAGCTTCAAGAATTTGCTCATCAAAGCGACCTAGAAGCCCCATCAGTTCTGCATGCTGCAAATTTAAGAGTTGATCATTCGGCTTCTTCGCCAGGTCCGCCTCAATTCGTTTCAGCAACGCTAAATTCTGTTCCTGCGTAGCCGCTTCCCCGCACCATCCAGGCCCGATAGAACCAGCAACAGCAAAGATTAGCGCAGCACTCAAAGCCAAATTAACGATTCGATTAAAGAGCATAGAAGTCCTTTCAAAAACTTCGGTCAGAAGCATTATAGCGGCAGACGTCAGAGCACGCGCAAAAGACCGCTAGCTTGCCGCTCAAACCAATTTCATCAGTACCTGCTTAATCTCATCCACTGACCTTTGCCGATCATCTGGTTTCTTCTCAAGAGCTTGCATCACCATTTTTCTATATTCCGCTGGAACAGACACAGAAGCAGGGAAATCGGGAGCCGGATCAGTAACCTGCATCGTCAGTGTCTCGTAAACGCTTCCACCAACAAATGGTGACTTACCGACCACGCACTCGTACAAGATACAACCTAGAGCATAGATATCCGTGCGGAAATCCACAGACTTTGACAAGCACTGCTCGGGGCTCATATAAGGCGGGCTACCGTAACAAGCTCCGGTTTGAGTGAGTTTGATTACATCAACATCGTCGCGACCGGTAATCTTGGCCAATCCAAAGTCAACCACTTTGACGTCCATTTTGCCATTCGGACCAGGGCTGCACATAATATTCGAAGGCTTTAGATCACGATGCACAATACCTTCACCATGGGCATGCAAGAGGGCGTCACAGACCTGAATCAATACTGAGGCAGTCTCCTGCACAGTCAAGCCATTGCTCCTCTCCAGTAGATCAGCAAAAGTGAACCCTCTGATATACTCCATGGCTAAAAAGGCCTCACCACTGGCGGTGAATCCAAAATCTTTGATTGCGATAATATTTGGATGATTCAGAGTACCAAGAGCCTTCGCTTCTTGCTGAAAGCGCTTCACGTCTACAATGCTGCCTGAAACAGAAGCGTGCAATACCTTTACAGCAAGCTCTTGTTGCAAGTACAAATGCTTAGCCAGATAGACACTAGCCATGCCACCATCACCGAGCTGCCACATCACCTCGTACTTATCAGCAAAGATTTGACCGACAAGCGACTTATTAATTAAGCGCGTCAAAACCGAATCACAAAAGGGGCAAACATCTTGATCTCTATCGATTTCTTTCTCACAGGCCAAGCAAACTTTTCGCACATGGCTTGAAGAATGCTCAATTTGATCTTGTATAACACCAGCGCCAAGATTGATTGAAAATTCCAGATTTGTAGGTTGATTTAGGGCCATCGAACCAGTTTGACTAAATAGTGTCGATGGGCTCAAACCAGCAGCAGATGCCATCAGTTGCTCCGTAGCCTTAACGCCGGTAACAACCAGAGCAACAGCCAGAGCGATTGCACCAAAGGCGAATATCGCCCATCCCAAACCATTATCGACAATCTTGTATTGCACAAGTGCGAAACGCAAGGCGAAGAGCATAGGCAAGAAGACAACTAGCAGCGTGGCACGTCTAGCAACTAGAGCTGAAGCGGTATTTGAGCAGAGGAAGCCTGCTAGGCCTTGATCCGGCTTTAGCAAAAAGCATGAGCTGCTCAGGACAATAAAAAGAAAGGAGATACCTTCTGACATGCGCAAGCAGCCAAAGAATGTGCACAACGATTCAGCACCACTAAATGAACCGATTAATGGCAATGAAGTGACCATCAAAGCGACAACACAGAGCCACTGAGCCAGCTCCATGCGCTTGCTCGCAAACCAGGTTTGAATGGCCAAAGCTAAAGTTAGGGCCATAAAGGCAAATGATACATCTGGCGTCATCGGGCCAGGATAGGAAAGGCCAGAAGAGTCTTCGTTGGCACGATACCAAATATGGTTCAAGCTAAGATCTAAACCAGCTAGCGTTTCCACAGCAGTGCTCAATCCAGCCAGAAATGCCAGCGAGCAAAGCAGGCTGGCAATGACCTTTAGAGAATGGGTAAGAGTTTCTGGTAGTTTGCGATCTGCTACCAATAAGAGGCAAAGAGCGGTGCTTAGAAAAACTGTGTTGATAGCAACACTCGACCAAACTACAGGGCCGTTGAGAAACATATGCTTAAAAGCGGTGTTGTCAGCGATCCAACCGTATGTCACGGCGGCACCAAGAACAAGGCTGGCAACCGCCAAGAACATTGAGGCCGCGGCAGCGTAACCAACCAAACGCTCATTGAGATAGTTAGTATGTTGAGCGATTGGCATTTATTGAGTTGAGAGAGCTTTTGCTATCGCGTCAGCATAAATCTCTTTCTTCTTAGGGCCAACTAGCTCCTTTAGCAGCTTACCCTTTGCCGAGAAAACCCCTATAACTGGGGCATAGTCGGCATTCTCACTAAGGAACTTAGAGGCGCCAATAGCCTTAGCTGTGATTTTACTGCTACTTATTTGATCGCTAGATGTATCTAGGGCAACGAACTGCACCCTAGACTTGTATTCATTTTGTAACTCCGCAAGGATAGGCTTAACCTGGCCGCACCAGACGGCGCACTCATGGTCATAAATCATCACTACACGGGCCTCGTATTGGCCAGCGACTTTCTTAGTTAGAGCAGCGGGAGCATCAGCCAATGCCGGAGTTTGCCAAAGAAAAGCATTGACGAAAGCCCCCGCGAAGGAAAACAGACACAGCATTGCGGTCAGAGAAGCTAGTGAATATCGAGGATGCCGGCAGAGGCGAGAAATCTTGGAGTTAAAGGCTTCTAAAACTGACATCTAAGGCCCTCATTGCACCCACAATTCGAACAGTTATGTATCAGTCGTCTCTAGAGCTAGACCCAGAGGCAGAACTAGATGCTGCGACAGTGGCAGTAGGGGCTTCATGGCCATCAGAAACAAGCATATAGCCGCGGTTTCGCACAGTCTTAATCAAGGTTCCTTCTGAAATACCAAGGCTACGTCGCAAAAGCTTAAAGTGGGCCCTCACAGTATCAGTGGAGACCATGGCATCATCAAGCCAGACTCTCTCTAAAATCGCCTCGGCCGAAAATACTTGGTTTTGATGGCGCATCAGAAATTCCAAAAGGCTGTAAACCTTTGGCCTGAGCTTAATTTCAACTCCATCAAGGGTGACGATGCAAGTGGCCGGGTCAAGAGTTATATTGCTGACGGCTAAAACAGTGCTGGCGAGTGAACTGGGGCGACGCAACAAGGCTCGCACGCGAGCTTGCAGCTCACGGTGTTCAAAAGGCTTGGTCAGATAGTCGTCAGCGCCAGCATCTAGGCCTTGCTCTTTGTCTTCAAGGCGGGTCTTAGCTGTAAGCATAAGAACCGGAATCTTGCCGCCAGCCTTGCGATAGGTGACTAAGACTTCAATACCGGTCTTGTCAGGCATCATCCAGTCAAGGATGACCACGTCGTATTTATTCACGCGCAGACTTAAAAGAGCATCATCACCGTTTGAGGCGATCTGAACCATATGGCCCTGACTTTCAAGACCAAATTTGGTCACTTCGGCCAGCGCTGAGTCGTCTTCTACTAGTAAGATTTTTGCCATTAGAATGTAGATAATAGCAGTAAAATACCTGCGGTCGTTCACTACATATTCACAGTGCAAGCGTAGTTTAAGTATGTGAGTGTGCCTTCAAGCGAGCGATATTATGAAAATTGCTATAGCCGGTGCCAGTGGAATGGTAGGGAAGGCTCTGACCAAGAGCTTGACAGGGAAAGGCCACACTGTAACTGCCTTGAAGCGCGGTAGCAGTGCAGACCAGGTCTTCGTCAACGTGACCCCTGAGTATTTAGAGGGCTTTGATGCCGTCATTAACTTGGCTGGTGAGAACATCGCCGCTAAGCGTTGGTCTGACGAGCAGAAGAAGCTAATTGTTGACAGCCGAGTATCAACAACGTCCTTTTTAGCAAATGCCTTGAGTAAGACCAAAGGCAGCCCTAAGGTTTTCATAAACGCTTCGGCAATAGGCATCTACGGCAATCGTGGCAACGAGTCTCTCACTGAAGAAAGTTCGCCAGGAGCAGGATTTTTGGCCAGCACCTGCAAGAGATGGGAAGAGGCCGCTAAGCCAGCTAAGAGAGATGGACTTAGAGTCGTTATTGCCAGATTGGGTGTAGTGCTCAGTAAGGAAGGTGGCGCTCTCAACAAGATGTTGTTGCCCTTCCAGCTCGGTGCCGGTGGTGTTCTCGGTAGCGGTCGTCAGTATATGAGTTGGATTGAAATCAATGACCTGGTTAAGGCTTTCGAGTTTCTGCTGGAGAACAACGTCGAGGGTGTAGTCAACATGACATCACCAAACCCAGCCACAAATGCAGAATTCACAAGCGCGATGGCTAAAGTACTGAGCAGACCTGCAATTTTGCCAGCTCCTGCCTTCGGACTTAAGCTGATTTTGGGAGAGATGGCTCAAGAAATGCTTCTGGACGGCAGCCTTGTCCTTCCTGCGAAGCTAGAGAAGGCTGGATTTAAGTTCGATTATGCCAACCTTGAAAAAGCCTTGAACCATGAGCTCAAAGCCACGGCCGGGAGCGTCGCATAGAGCAAGATCTATGGCCAATGCGAAGGCCATGGAGAGAGAGCCATAGGTAAAAGCAAGATCACGTCCAAAGGTGAATTTCTGCAAAGAGCAGAATCTTAGAAACAATAGGTATTCCGTGGACAGCAACTGCGCCGGTAAAAATGAACAACTCCTCCTTTTCAAACGTGCCGTTGAATCTGTGCGCAACGGAATTTGTATAACCAATCCGCGCCTGCCCGACAATCCGATTGTCTACGTCAATGATGCCTTTTTAGAGATGACCACTTATCAAAGGCATCAGGTAGTGGGCCGCAACTGCCGTTTTTTGCAGCGCGACGACCGTGACCAGATTGCCATTGAAAATATCAGAGAAGCGATTCGCACAGAGCAGCCTATCACGACAATACTGCGTAACTACAGGCGCGACGGTTCTATCTTCTGGAATGAGTTGACAGTGTCACCAGTGCACGATGAAAACGGTACATTGATCAATTTTGTCGGAGTACAAAACGATATTTCAGCCCGCAAAGAAGCAGAGAAAAGGGTCTCTGAATTTTACTCGGTAATCTCTCACGAACTGCGCACTCCCCTTAGTTCCATTAATGGCGCCTTGAGTGTCATTGCCGATGGTTCGGCAGGAAAGGTCAATGCGCAGGTAATGCGCATGGTCAGCATCGCCCTAGAAAATTCTGAACGCTTGATTCGTTTGATCTCAGACATCTTAGATTGGAAAAAAATTGAATCTGGCAAGTTCAAACTGAACACCAGCAATATCAGCCCAGAACAATTGATAGATAGCGTGATAGCTGCGGTGAAGCCACTGGCTTGCTCGGCTCAAGTCAATCTGAAGAAGGAAATTTCAACAGCGGCAGAACTGTCGGTCGACGTTGATAGAACCATGCAAGTGCTAACTAATCTTGTCGATAACGCCATCAAATTCTCTCCAGTGAAGAGCACAGTTACCGTCGGTGCCGAACTACGCGGCTTGGACACAGTAAGATTTTCAGTGGTTGATCAAGGCGAGGGGATTGCCCCTGATCAACTAGACAAGTTGTTCAAAGTTTTTCAGCAGTTAGACTCTTCTGATAGCCGCAAGGCTGGTGGAACGGGTCTTGGATTATCCATCAGTCGTTCACTGGTAGAGTTGCACGGTGGACAGATTGGCGTAGATAGTGTAGTGGGCAAAGGCAGTACTTTCTGGTTCGAGTTTTATACCGCAAACAGCAAAGTACACAGCTAAGGTAGAGGCAAGAGAAGGCTTATGAATCAATAAAAAGAAAATCGCTCCCAAATTTCTCTAGATGTTGGCGCACTTGAGACTTTCAAAATGGTGAGCAAAATGAACGAATTAGACACATACATAGTTGATTTCCCGCCCAGCTTATATGACGGCGGACGTTTAGAGCTGCTCGACAGAACGATGGCTCTGCCGTTAGACGAAGACGAGGTCGAGGACGAAAAAGAATCGAAGCAAGCCGAGAAAGATGCCCAAGCGGCCAGTGGAGAGCCAGCCCTATATGCTTATCTCCACAACATCGGCAAGACCAGCCTGATCAAGGCCAACGAAGAAATTGAGCTAGGTCGTGCCATTGCCAGCGGAGATGATGCGGCCTTATCTAAACTAGTAGTGAGCAATCTCAGATTAGTTGTTAGCATCGCTAAGCGCTTTCGCAACCAAGGCTTAGACATGGAAGACATGATTCAAGAAGGAAACTTGGGTCTCATTCATGCGGCGAGAAAATTTGACCCATCCATGGGTAACAGATTTTCGACATACGCCACCTGGTGGATACGTCAGGCAGTGATGCGGGCTATCGCTAATAAGGGTAGAAGCATTCGAATACCGGTTCATGTCAGAAGTCAGATATCTCGAATCAAGCGCTATGCCAAAGAATTCCGCCAAAGTCACGGCCGCTTCCCCACAGAAGCTGAACTGTCGGTTGCCTTGGAGCTTCCACCAGAAGAGATAACTCGCCTTGTGACCAGCTCCAGCAGCATCGCCTCACTTGATGAAACCATGCCTGGTTCAGACAAGGACACGATTGGCAGCTTTATCGAAGACCAGTTTTCAGCTCTACCTGAACGTATGGCTGAACAAACTATGCTGCGACGGGGTATCGACCGCCTAACTCGCTATCTCAGTCCACTAGAGAAAACGGCAATCAGCTACCTCTATGGACTGGAAGGTGATGGTTTGTATGACTCGAAAATGGTAGCGGCAAAGCTCAACATTGACGTGGCTGAGTTGCGACGCATCCAAAAGCGCTCTTTGAAAAAGCTAAGACGGCACCTACACAACAAGTCTCTAAGTGACTTTATTTCTTAGATTTTATCTTGTCATGAGCAGGCGGTGAACGTCGTTCACCGCCTGTTCACTCTTGCCATCTAAGCTGTAAATGCCAACATTTAGGGGCCGAAATCAGGAAGGACTTAATTTGAACTCTGTAAAGATATGTTTACTGTATGCACTATAGTCACTTTGCAGCATAGATAATAGGCTATCCCTAAGGAGTGCTCGTTTTTTTATGACTCTCGCCAGTTTGGCCATTGTAGTCCTCGGCACAATAGTTTTTACCCTTATCAACGATTATCTGCCCGTTGGCGGAGATTACATCGAAGATAATCCGTAGCTTTCTTTTCTAACAAAATAGAACCGGACCTGCAAGTGACACCATATGTGATGCAGGCAGTTTATTTCATAGTTTAGTATATTTGCGCTTGACAGAGTTGTGCTTATAACACTATGCTGATTTCATGTGCCAGCTTAAATGACTGCACTTTCAAACCACGAAGGAAGAGAGGTGCCCCATGGGACCATTCTATACAACCAAACGAGCCGCCAGCACTGCTTGTGCTGCCCGCCGGATTGGCACCTTCACAGGGGAGAACCTAGCTACGAACAAATTCTCGGTCGAGAAATTTGTGAACGGCAAAAGTTTCAATCTCTTGAAAGCAGCGAAAAATCAGGGCGAAATGCCGGATAGCGCAATCAATTAACCAGCTAAACCAGCGGCAAGAGATCAACATAAGAAGGCCAGAACAAGAGACGTTTCTGACTAGTCTGACAATCTAGTTTAGATGCCAAAACCCTCTGAATTCAACCTTGTAAGGTAGTGCATACCGATGAAACCATGAGCATTTTGCATTGCTCTGCGGTTAAATGGAACGCCTATAACTTTTCATCAATGCACCATATGCGGTGCAGCAGCTTTGCTGCGACCAAAAACTGGTCGAGTAAATATTAGCCGAATAAAATTGGCCGAGCCACTTAGATTTTCCACCCGTCTATTTCAAAGCTCATCACCGTTGAGCCATAAAAAGGAGGAACCACAAATGAGGTTCATGATCGAAGCAATAAACTCTCCACGTCCTGTCAGGCGTTTCATTGTCGAACACATCTTCGTCAATGCCTACCGCCAATATGGTCGTTGCCATAGAGAATTGCGTGAGAGCGGCAACTCCGAACTACTTTGCCAGCCAATTAGGAAAGGCACGGAAATAGAAGCCAGTGAAATTGATGGTAATGACGTGCCGGCATTTCGAGCGAAGAAAAAGCCCTTATAATTTAGACAACAAAAATATCAAACACAAAGAGAAACAAATGAAAATCGAAAAAATTCACTACGATCCAAACGACCTGCCATACGAAGTAATTAGAATTCACGAGAAGAAACCAATCAAGGCTTGGGTCAAAGGTGTTGCTCTAGAAGCAGCAGCCTTACAGCAACTGATTAACTTGGCATCAATGCCATTTATTCACAAGCACATCGCCGTGATGCCAGACGCACACATGGGCAAAGGCACCACTGTCGGTACTGTCATTCCAACTTTCAAGGCAATCATTCCTGCCGCAGTTGGTGTTGACTTAGGCTGCGGTATGATTGCCATGGCCACGACACTCAAAGCCACAGACCTGCCTGACAATTTGCGCCCAATAAGAGCAGCAATTGAAAAGGCCGTTCCTGTAGGTAAAGGTTTCTGGCATGATGACTTAGCCGCT
>CALRJJ020000016.1:0-16954 GCA_943367505.1 Flavobacterium psychrophilum
ATCTACTCAAACTACACCTAGACTGAGCACGGCTGACCAGACTTTTGGCTGGTCGAGACACTTGTCGGAGGCTTATCTGGAGCCTCTTCGAAAGAATTACTACCAGGTGATTTACCAGCTCCCCGAGCAACCAAATTGTTCAGTTCTAAATGGGGGCTAAACACCCGCACACCCTTATATTTAAATTCTTCACGAGTCTCATGCTCAGCCCAAGTGGCCACAGCTTTAAATGCAGTACGCACTACATCTGATGGCGTACAGCCAGTCGAGACAAACCAGCGCCGCCCCTCCTGTAAAGATGGTTCGCCTGTATAAGTGCACTTCTCCATCGCCGTAATCCATATATGGAAGCCGCCCATGGTCTCTTCTGACTGAAAGACATGATTAGCAAATTTCACTTCGCTCAGAGCAGCGTTAACCTGAGACAGTGTGAGAGATCCTTCTAAGCTCTTAACTAAAGCAATGCAATGCTTGGTACCTTCAGCAATATCGGTGAAGATCGGCACATTATGTCGATCGGCCATGGCTCTAACATAAATGCGACCGCGATTGAGATCATCAGCCTGCACCGAATCAACAATCGCACCGTAGACATTGGCATCGGCTTTTATATCTTCCATAACTATGGCAACCGGCTTGCGCGCACCAATTAAGTAAGCGACTTCGGCAACAGAGGCCACACCTCTGGTATCACCATTAATGACAAACAACTGCACTAGACATTCATCTTTGCGCCGCATTTCGTCGAACTGGTCGTCTTCTTTCCAGGCGCCTAGCGGCATCTGGGGATTGTGATAAGTGACCCCAGCAGCTTCCATTAGAGGAATAGTGATATCTGTGCGCCAAGTAGTCAGACCGCAAGCTCCACCAAGAAAGACTTGTTTAGGTTCGTCGGATACTGCCAAGAAGTGCCTCCTTCAGCAATTTAAAATAGATTAGATGTGATTAGCTGACAAGAATGTTAGTGGAGACCACACTTACTGACAACCGGCAAAGACCCCTGTCAGTGTGGTGATTACGCAGCTAATTAATCTTGCTCGACTGTTTCACTAACGTTTTTCTTACGGAGGTCACCAGTCGGTCACGACTTCCGAATATTCTCCTTGCATCCCCCACCCTAATAAGCAGGTCACCTATGAAAGCCAAATCTTGGTTTCGTCGGGCAGTGGCTTGGTCACTGATTCTATTCTTCCAACTTACTACAATTACAGCTCCTCAGGCTCATGCTCAACAAGCTAGTCGGCAAATTGCCCAACGCCTCAATCAATTGCCACCCTGCCACCTCGACAGCTTCGTCTATCAAGCTGGGGGACGAGCCGAAGCAATATATGGTGATGAAGGAATCAAAACCCCGCCGCCCTATTTCGGCTTTGATCAAAGCCACCGCATCGACGCTGGCATTATGGGGCAAAGAGACAGGGGCATAACCACTGGCCACGGCAGTATCATGCCCTCAGCCTGGGGTATGGACGAATTTATTGCAGCACCGGGTGAATTATGTCGCAGCGGAGCCAAAAGCAATCTCTACCGGGGCGCTCAAGACATTGGTTACGACTATAGCCAAGATATCGCCGCTTATGAAAACGCCATAGCTGGGCTGCAAGCTCAAATAGAAACTCTCAACAGTCGGCTGGAAGAACTTTACTCACTACTAAATACAATCAGCCCCGCCGACATATCTGCCAGACAAGATATCAATCAAGAGATTGCCCAGCTACAAAATGCCCGCCTCAACAAGATAGCTGAGATGCAAGCCTTAGAAGAGAGTATGCGCACCTGTTTCGGCGTCCAGTGAGAATTTTGAACTAAATGGAACGAACTGCCTCTTTTCCAGTCGATGAGCAAAATGATGAGCTCTAGCAAAGTAAGAAGCAGGAATGAGAAGATGAAGCAAGGTGGTCAATCAATAGGCATCAAGATTAGCCCAGAGAACCTCAAACGCTACAAAGACATTGGTTTGCTACTCTTCAAATATGGTAACTCTGATCTGGTAAAGTATGCCGGCATCGATCAAGCCATGCTTACAGAGATCAGTCCTTCAACAGACGCTCCAGCAAAGGCGACAGAGTTAGCTGCCGACTTAGAAAAAATGGGTCCTGCCTTCGTCAAACTAGGTCAACTCCTTTCTACCAGACCCGACTTCTTACCACCAGTATATATTGATGCACTTTCTCGTTTGCAAGATAACTGTGAGCCATTTGCCTTTGCCGAAGTGGAAAAGACAATCGTCAATGAGCTAGGTGTGCGGCTATCGAAAGCTTTCTCGCAATTCAATCAAGTACCTGTAGCAGCGGCCTCGCTAGGTCAGATTCACCATGCGGTGATGAGAGATGGAAGAGAAGTGGCAGTGAAAGTACAAAGGCCAGGAATTCGCGAAAGTATCATTCAAGATTTACACATACTGACTGATATAGCCGACTTCTATGATGCTCACACTGAAGCAGGCAAGCGCTATGAATATGGTTTGATGCTGGAGGAATTTAGTAAGAGCATTCTTGCCGAGCTAGATTATCGCAAAGAAGCTCATAATCTTGAGACCATGAAAGACAATCTGCGTGCTTTCGAAATGATAGTAGTACCAGCCCCCATCAATGATTTCAGTTCATCAAAAGTACTGACCATGGAATTCATCCACGGTAAGAAAATCACCAATGTCACAGCTCTAGAATTGCTCGAAATAGATGGCGAAGCTTTAGCAGAAGATGCATTTGCAGCCTATCTTCAACAAATTTTAGTAGACGGCTTCTTCCATGCCGATCCTCATCCGGGCAATGTTCTACTTACTAAAGAAAACAAAATCGGCCTGCTTGATCTGGGCATGGTTGCCTACCTAACTCCATCAATGCAGGGTAGACTCTTGCAACTGATACTGGCCATCAGTGAGGGGCGCTCTGAGGCAGCCGCGGATACGGCCATAGACATTGGTACTCGCAGAGACAATTTTGACGAAACGGCCTGTCGCAAAAAAATTGCCGACTTAGTGCAAACCAGTGGCGGTGAAAATATTGAACAAATGCAAATTGGTCGTGTGGTGCTCGATATTACAAGAGCAGCGGGCGACTGCGGCATTCGTGTGCCGTCAGAGCTAACCATGCTCGGTAAGACTTTATTGAATCTAGATCAAGTGGGCCGTACGCTCTTTCCCGCTTTCGACCCCAATGCCTCGGTTCGTCGCCACGCCGCTAAGATTATGCAGCAGCGCATGTTCAAGGATGTCTCACCAGGCCACCTGTTCACAAGCATTTTAGAAGCTAAGAACTTTGCCGAGAAATTTCCCTCGCATATCAATAAGATTCTCGATCTTGCCGCCAACAACAAACTCAGCGTGAAAGTAATTGATGAGCCCTTGATCGTAGACGCCTTTCAAAAATTGGCAAACCGAGTCAGCCTCGCGCTCATTCTCGCCGCACTAATCGTCGGCGCGGCCCTACTGATGCAAGTCTCGACCAGATTTACAATATTTGGCTATCCTGGCCTTGCCATCTTATGTTTCTTGGCTGCAGCAGGTGGCGGCGCCGCCATGGCAATCGAAATTGCTTTCTATGACCAGCGGCCACAAAAATTTGGCTCCGACGTCAAACCGCGAAATTAAGAGCCAGTCACCAGTCGGTCACGACTGGCGCATATCATCCATACAAATGAACTGTTAGTACTTTCGCTTTCAGGAACCTAATAAATACTGCCTACTCAATAATGTATTCGATCCAGTATTCAGACCGTTCTTTCCAGGCGCAGGGAGCATTGCCACAAGTGAGTGTCACTCTTGAAGCATTTGAGTCGATTTCGATTATGTTGAAACCATCGCGCACAGCATCAATTGTTTCAGCATATTTTTCCCACTTCTGAATTGGTTTCTTGCACTCGGGACAAATCATCTTCTGATTAGCTATGGCATCCTTGATTTTCTGAAGCGACATGACATCCCCAATTGAATTTTGACTCTAGTTAGCTTACTCGATAGGCCAGAAATTTGTTAAGGACATAGAAAAACGGCTTAAAGCCAAAGAGGGTCAATCTTTCACGTCTTTTTCACGGTCGAAGTCATACTATCGCTACGTTAGCAACAACTCACTCTTGCATTTGTCCGAGGCAACCAATGACCACCAGACCCTTAGACCAACCGACAATAGCCACAGATAAGAAGCTAGACGCCAACCAAGGCACTGCCGACAGCACCCTTTCGCGGGTTGACAGAGTGGAGTTGCTCAAACAATACACGCCAGCAGACCCTGGCAAACTTACCAGCGAGATACCCAAACTCACTCTAGAGGGCTGGCAAGATTTCAAGGTAAAGACTCCAGGCGAGCAACCAGCCGCGAGTACAGATAGAGTCGCGCCTATCAGTGATCAAACAAAACCAACCGAACTGACCAAAGAGCAGCGCCTTGAGAACGCCAAGAAGTCTCTAGAATCGCCCGATGCCACCATCAAACAAAAGATGGACGCCATGGCAACCATCTTTAAAGATTCTGAAAAAGGCAAAGATGGCCGTGTTCACGTCACATTAAATGATGGCGGCAAGCCTCGCAACTTTGAAATTGCCAGCCTTGAAGCCGGCAAAGACGTGCATTTACTACAACTTTCAAGCACTGATGCCCAGGGCAAATCCCATCCGGTTCTACGCGGCGTCGAGCGTAATGGCGAGATTGAACAACAACGCAAGAAGAATGGCAGCAAAGCTGACTATCGCGGTGACTGGTGGACTGCCAACGAAAAAGACAGCACCATTTCCAAATTTAGCCAGGACGCTGTCGTGCCCAATCAAGCGGTGAAGCCAAAAGGCGACAATAATCCAACGCCTGAAGTGACGCCAAAAAGAGATCAGCAACCACAACCAAGACAAGATGTCACTCCTGACAGTAGAACTACTTTGCCAGAAAATGTGCCAATCCCAAGGCGTCGGCCTGATTTCCCCACCGAGCCAGAAAAGCAACCGCAACAGACAGATAAGAAACCCAAAGAACCAGTAATCATTCCTTGGAGAAACAGAGAAGGCGACAACCAAGACGGAAGACCTGACAACAGAAGCGAGGTTAATCCAGGAGCCATTCGCTCGATCAAGGATATTTCTAAGTTCTACACGCACCAAGATGACGCCTATAGCTGCTCAGCCTTCGCGGTCGGCATGGCCAAAGCCGATCACCGCCTCGGTCGGCCGCTGCAATATGGTCGCGAAACCCAGGCAATGAAAGATCTGACAAATACCAATGGCATTGGTTACAGAGGAACACTAGAAACACTAGCTGGCCAAATGAGACAAACCGGCCTAGAAGCCAAACCATATAGCTATGGCATGGGCAATGTCGGTGACAAAGCCATGAGCGACCTCAATCGCGAACTAGCCATGGGCCACTCAGCCGTAGCTAAAGTAATCAACCCTCATACAGGCAATCCACACTACATCTATATCGCTGGACGCGATGCCAACGGCCAATACATTCTCGGCGATCCCGATAGAAAGAACACCCAGCACTTCAAGCCAGTTTCGCAACAATATCTACAAAGAATGATGAGCCGCCGAGATGGCTTCGTAGCCACCTGGTAATCGCAGACAATAATTGTCAGGAGCATTTTTCTGCCATTATATTTTCACTCCGCCCCTTAATTGAGGATGTCAGTGAAAGAATTGCCTTTTGGCCATGGAAGATTGGCTTTCTCGCAGGAAACCCTAGCTCTTGAACCCTGCCTACCAGAGACCTTGGAGCTGCGCACTAAGCTTCATTGTATGGATCAAGATGGTCTGGCAGAAGCAGGTTTCTTCGATTTTGAAGATCTGACCAAGAAACGCGCCGAAAAAGACTTTGTCTGGCTGCACCTGTCAGGCTCATTAGGCGACGAGTTCTGGAAGCACTTGAGTGACTTTCTCGACCTCACCGATGAGCAAAAGAAATTGCTGCGCGGCCCGCATAAAGACTCTTTCTACGAAGATTTTCACAACGGCATATTCTGGACTCTCGCTCGCCCGTCCATAACAGAGAAAGTTGACGCCATAGAAAGCATCAACTTCTTCATGGCCGAGAAAGTCTTGATTACAAGACAGTTTAGCCATGACAGCGCTTTCACCATGGTCAGCCATAAGCTACAAGAGAAAGGGCCCTACTTTGCCAACAATGGTGTCGACATACTTGCCACCGAGCTAATTCAAGACGTCATTAACAGCTATGTTGAGCTGCTCAAGCTTGGCGGCACCAGGCTTGAAGAAATTCAGAACAAAATCATTCTCAAACCAGGCAAAGAAGAACTAGAGCTAATTAACCGCGCCCAACAGCTGATATGGATTTTTCTCAATCAAGTCTGGCCTATAGAAACAGTTCTACTGGCTCTTGAACGTTCGCAAAATCCATTGATGAGTGAAAAGGGCAAAATTCAAATCGGCTATCGCAAAGACGAAGCGGCAGCCGTTATTCGCTTGTTCGAAACTTATCGGGCCATGTCTTACAATCTTATGGATGTCTATGTCTCAGGCCTGAGCCTGCGCACCAACAGGACTACAACACTTTTGACTATAATTGCCACTGCAACACTGCCACCAAGTTTAATTGCAGGTATATATGGCATGAATTTCTCCATACCAGAAGTGCACGCCGCCTCTGGCTATTACTTCTGTATCGTTGGAATGGTTCTCACCTCAGCAACCTTTTTCGTGTGGCTGAAGTTGAATGGCCACATAGAACTGGAATAATCACTTTTAGAAGCGCCTGGAGATAACAGTGAGTATAAGAATGACAGTGAGTATAAGAAAATCAATTGGCACCATCGGCCTAACTATGAGCCTTATCGCTGTATTGCTGGCACTAGCTGCTATACCAAGTGCCCACGCACAGTCAGCTCTCAGCGCCAAAGGTTTTGTCCAATCTTTCTACACCTGGTACATTCCTCAAATGACAAAAAATGTGCCGGTGCCAAGCGACCAACGCATTCTCAAAGAAAGAGCCAGTTCATTCAGCCCAACACTCTTAGCTATGCTAAAAGAAGACATGGCCGCAGCAGCGAAAGTGACTGATGAAATTGTCGGCCTTGATTTTGACCCCTTTATCAACGGCCAAGACACACCAACGCGTTACCTTGCTGGCAAAGTAATTCCTAAAGACAAATGCTATTGGGTCGAAGTTTTTGACGTATCGTCTGGCAAAAAAGGCAAAGATCCAGCAGTAATACCAGAAGTGAAATTCGTCAAAGGTCAGTGGATATTCACCAATTTTCACTATCCCAAAACACATATTCCAGAAAACGAAAATCTAATTCGCATACTAAAAGCCCTGAAGGCAAGCCGTCTTCAGTACGACAAAGAGCATAAGAAATAGAGCGTTATTGGTTCAACCAGCCGCGTACGCGAAGCGACTCTTTGATGGGGATATTGGCACATTGATAGTCATACAGTGCCACCATAAACTGGGACGCAGACACAGTTCCTTGCTCCACCAATGCTTTGCCTTCGTTCAAAGTGTGCAGCACTTCCGGCGGAATTTCTGAGTATTCCTTCAGGGCATCACTAAGCGACATTTCTTCTTGCGGGCGCTGAAGAATGTTGTCACGAACAAAGTTATCGATTTGGCCCGATAAAACTAGAGCTTGAATTAATTGCTCTTCAAAGCCTTCTTCTTGATACGCAACTTTCGGCGATTCGGCTTGCGGCTCTTCTTCCTGATTCATCGACATCACCCCTGTGGTTGAATTTCAACAGACCTGTGATTCCTATGCGAAGGCTCTTATAGCGATTCTATCACTCCTCTATAAAGTAGATTGACGGCCCTTCGTACTCTATGCTTTTTGATGCTACAAGGGCACCGACTTGAGCCGCGGCCACTGGATTAATGTAAATAGTCAGACCCGCCAGGGCAGCCCCGCAGAAAGAGTCGCCAGCTCCGGTGGGGTCGACCACGTCTACCTGCTCGGCTTCGACCTGCTCAAACTGCACACTATTTTCAGCGTCAGCAGTATAGAGATCAACACCATCACCACCAGTGGTGACAAAAATTAGCTGATACTCTTTGGGCACAATGGCACCTTCGCCGAACAAGAGATTGGCTTCGTTCTTGTTCATAAAGAAAGCATCGCTACCGGCCAAAAGCTCATTAACAGTAGCGCTGTCAGCGGCTATGGCACGGGCATAAGTGCCAACTGAAATGACCTGATTGGCCTTTACGGCTTTAAGGAAGGTCATAAACTCGAGCTGTCTGGCGGGGCTACTCAGTGCGGCTATATGAGTAATGTCGAAATGAGTATCAACCAATTGCCGCAAAGACTCTGGCTGAAGCAGATGCTCAGCTCCCCAAGAGGCATTAAGAAGAGTGGCTCGGTCGTGGCCGTGATGAATAATTTCAAGGGTTGGCATATGCTCAATATCGATCTCAGGCCCCACCCAGGTGAGCATAGCTTCTACTGGCTTGAGCAAATCAGGCATAGGGGAGGGCTTTGGCGCAAATAGAGTGACCTCGGCTCCGACTTTGGCAGCCGCCAGGGCCGTGTACAGACCGGCTCCACCGATTGTCTTGATAGTGCGTCTCGCAGCAGGGGAAGAGGCAGGGGCCAAAGGAGAAGACGAACCTGAACCAGAAGCAGAATCTAAATCTTTTTCTGAGCCCGAAAGCTCCAAATGTACTGTGTCAAACGAAACACAGCCAACCACGAGAATACGGCTCATGAACAAATCCTGGGGGAGGGGTTGACACCTTGTAGACGACCGGTCTAATATGGAATCAGTACGGACGACGGTCAAAAGTGACCGCTTAATCTAAGCAGTGATGATAAACGAGGCAGTCATGAACGGCAAGAAACGAATCTTCAATTCACTGGCATTATTGCTCGGCCTCTCCATAAGCAGCTTCAGCGCTTCCTCTGCCCACGCAAGTAATCTTCACCAAGAGGGCACTTACGACTCTGGTAACGTCATAACTTACAGCCTGGGCAACAGTCACGTTGAATCAATTGCCCAATGGCGTGTTGCCAAAGGCGAGCAAAAAGCAATTGTGCTCTCCCTACACGGCTTCGGCTTGCACAAGTGCGTCTATCAGGCCCTGGCAGAACAGCTACAGAGCATCGGAGTCGCCACCTATGCCATGGACGTGCGCGGCTTCGGCAGCTGGTCACAAAAGGCTGGCGAATCTATAACCAAGTCGAAGTTCAATCCAAATAAGACACTTAGCGACGTCAAAGTAGCTCTACAAACTCTGCGCCAAGAAAACCCCGGCACGCCAGTCTTTCTCTTAGGCGAATCAATGGGAGCGGCTCTAGCACTCAAAGCAGCCGCACAAAACCCCAACCTGGTTGATGGCGTAATCGCCTCAGTGCCAGCAGCGGAGCGCTACCGGGCAAAACGAGCAGCGCTAAATCTGGCAGTACGAAACTTGCTTGGCGGAGGCGGCCACATAAACCTGAGCAAACGACTGATTGCCCAAGCCACCAGAAACGAAGCACTTAGAGAAGAATGGCAGCATGACCCGAGGGCTAGACTTACTGTCAGCACTGGTGAGCTAATTACCTTCTCACGCTTCATGCACAACAATCACAAAGTAGCTAAACAAATCAAAGATACGCCTGTGCTTGTTCTTCAAGGCACCAATGATCGCCTGGTCAAACTCTCAGGCACTGTGCGACTCTTCACTGAGCTTGCTAGCCAAGACAAAGATCTTCTGCTAGTAGACCAATCCGAACACTTGATATTAGAAGCAGGGCAAACCAATTCCCAGACATTTGGCCACATAGAACAATGGCTGGCTCGCCACGAAGCGACAAATAATCCAATAACTAGCCCAATGACTGAGCCAGGCAGCGAACCGATTTTAGCCAGCAACTAGATTATCGGCAGTCAAACAAACAAAACCAATGGAGAGAAGAAAATGTTGAAGCTTGTGAAAAACCAAACAGAAAGTACTTTCACTGCCGACGTCTTACAAACAAACAGACTAGCAGTCGTAGACTTTTGGGCACCATGGTGCGGCCCTTGTAATCAGATGGCACCGGTGATAGAGGCATTCGCCGAAGACCAGCCGGATATTGCTGTCTTCAAAGTCGACGTTGATCAAAATCCAAATTTATCTAAGACCTACAAGATTCAGTCGATACCGACCATTATTCTGTTTGAAAACGGCCAAGAGAAGAGCCGTCTGATTGGCAGCGTCGGTAAACAAGCCCTTTTAGATCTAGTTGCTCAGTAAGAATTGAGCAAAGGAGACCCTCGATGAGTAACGTCAAAAGTCGCCATCCAATTCCCCCTGAAATTCGCAAAGCTTGCCTGATACTAGGGCTGCGCGCCGAAGACGTGACAAAAGAAACGGTCATGCATACCTGGGAGAAAAAACTACTTCTAGCCACCGAGCAGGAAAATGTCGACGATGATACAGCTTGGTTTATGAATTCAGCCAAAGACGCACTGGTTATCTGGCTTGAGGCGACATCATAAGAAGATACGAATCAGCGTTGCCACCATGCTGTAGATAAATGTGAGAGTGATTATGGACGGAAACAAACTGCCCCTATAAATTGCTCAGGCAGCCAAGTATCCACTATATAGCAGTACAAAAGCAGAAAGCACATTAAGAACATTGGGTGAAATATAGCAACCGGGCTGATAGACAACTGAGAAGTTTTGGAAATTGAGATTGAGACCAATCCAGGCGATTGCTCCTAAATTGAAAGCTAATGTGCTCAAGCGTCCAGCAGACATTGAGGCAAGCATTACCTGAATACTCTCGTCTTTTGTTTCAACTCTCAGAGGCTCTTCGCTCATAGAGACAACCTAAAATCAGTCAACGCTGTTTGTAGCTTAGCCAGGTCATTCCGATCTACATTGTGCTTCAAGCCTTTGATAATCACTAGTCTTTTTTGTTCACTAGCTTTCTCGAAAATTAGTCTGGCATAAGACAAAGAGAAGGCCGCATCTTCCGTTCCATGAATTATCAGAAGCGGAGCATGGACTTTATTTCTAACAGCGGAAACGCAGTCAAGATCTGGAAACCACGACTGCGGATAGAGCCAGGTAAACCATAAGCGATCATGAGCGGCCCACATCAGTGAAGGAAAGCCAGACTGCAAAACAATTGCCCTAACCGGGCGAAGCTTGCTCAATTCGGCAGCCACTCCACAGCCAAGTGACTCTCCATAGACAACAATTTTAGATGAAGGAACCTGCTCAGTAGTCAACAAATAATCATAAGCACTTAAGGCATCATCCACCACACCTCTAATAGATGGACTGCCCTGCGAACAGCCATACCCCTGATAGTCGTACAAGAACACTGAGAAGCCAGCCCGAAGAAGCGCTTCGGCCAAGATAGTGCGATGACTTAAGTTGCCAGCATTGCCATGACTAAGAAGAACAACTGGCGCCGATGGATTTAGCACGAGGAAGCAACCAGTGAGTTGATTGTTATTCGTACTTTTGAAATTGACTGTTTTAATTGAAGGGCACAACTTCGAAAGAGGTTCGAAATGCGGCACTAAACTTTCAGCCTGGCAGACTTCCGGAAAAAAAAGCAGTCTTTGGTAGAGCGGTAAAGCCACAAGCGGCGAGAGCGCCAACCAGACGATGGCGATTAGAGCCAGCTGATATGGCCATGTAAACCGCTGTTTGCTCGTAGTCATAAGACCATTTACCCACGTGACTACCTGCGAGACCATCCACTAGTCAAGAACTTCGAATTTTGAAACATTTATTGGCCAAGGACGTCTGGCAAAGAGAATTACGACTATGAAATGGAGCAAAAATGGCAAATCAAGCGAAAATTCTTTGTTTTGCAGGATCGCTGAGAGCTGATTCCGTTAACAAGAAGCTAGTCAAAATAGCAATGCAAGGAGCCAAGGCAGCCGGTGCTGAGGTTACCTATATCGACTTAAAAGACTACCCCATGCCAATCTACGACGAAGACATAGAGAAAACATCGGGTCTACCAGAAAACGCAGTCAAGCTAAAAGAGCTGTTTCTTGCTCACAACGGCCTACTAATGGCCACACCCGAATACAACAGCTCAGTGTCGGCCGTCTGGAAAAACACCATCGATTGGGTTTCCCGCTCAGCCAACGGTGAGCCAATGCTGCACTGCTACACCGGCAAAGTAGCAGCAATCATGAGTGCATCACCAGGACAACTGGGTGGTTTGCGCGGCCTAATTCATGTGCGCTCAATTTTGGAAAACATTCAAGTGATGGTACTTCCAGACCAATTTGCTCTGCCTATGGCTTACAGCGCTTTCTCTGTAGACGAAACCAAGCTTGTGGACGAAAAGAAAAACGAAACTGTCATCAAAATTGGTGAAAAGCTGGCCCAAGTTACAGCGAAGCTACTTGCTTAGTTACTGATACAGCCTCAGCTACATCTTGAACAAATCATCGCTGATACCAATATTGGTTTTGACATTTTTCCAGGTGCTTGAGCAGGGGTCTTTGTAATCATAATCGTCCCAGCGAACAGGCAAATTGGTTTTGGGATCAACAAAAACGCGCTTCAATACAACCTTTGGCTCACTTGCTTTAAAAATCTCAAGCACCAAGGTCGGCTGCCCCACCCCCGGTGCCGCCACAAGCTTATCACTGACACGAGCCAGCTGGCCTTGCTTAAGGCGATCACGCAAGACATTGCTGAGCGAAATGAAATCAGAATCTTCCATGCGATCACCATTGGCCGCATTGAGCTGCTTGTCGGAAGGCTCCATGGTCAAAGTGACAAACTTGATCAGTCCACCAGCATGGGCACGCACTTTGCCATCTTTGCCAAGAACAGCCACTGAACCTTTTTTATAATCACCAATTTCTTCTAAGCGCATAAGCTTTGGCTTTTTGAAATACAAATTTCCTTTTTCAGAAATGGTTTCACCTTTCTTGAAAGTAATGGTTTCAAATACGAGCGAATAATCATTGAGCTTCTGAGCATCAGCGCACATGGCCGAGACAAGAGCCTGTCCATCTTTCATGGCCGGCAACATTGGCCCGGCCTGATTGAAGTTTTCAACCACATATTGTTTGGCCCAAGCAGGCAATAGCGCCAGAGAACAAACAAAAATGGCTGCTAACAAAGCTCCAGCAGCCCTAGCGAAATTAGACATCAAGACAACCTCAATCAGCAAGGTTATCTTACTCTAGATATTGCCACCATAGCGTCTATAGAACTCAGGAGTTGGTCTCAAAAAACGCAAGTTGCGGTAGCGACCGCCATCTTCTGGAACATGGAAATTATGGTCGTTTGCACCCTTTAGCGAACCATCAGCACTGACGGCGGTGACAATGAACGAATCACCCTTATTAACGCCACCATGGCGCTTTGTCACACGGTGATTCCAATCACGCACACCATAGTCTCCACGCCGGACTTCTTCACGTGGTACTTCGTGAAACAAGCCACTCTCTTTCAGCATGCGCCCCTGCTCGGTGGCAATTGCTGGTGGCAGATGGAACCCTGTTTCGCCCAAAGTCAGCCGCGGCCCCTTGGCGCAATCACCAATTGTTCCTAACCTACGGGCAATGCGCTCGGCAACATCGGCCAAATCGTTGCCAAACTGCTTCATGGCCTTGGCCAGTGAGCCGCCATCCCCTTCGTTGGCTCCTTTATCAGTGCGGTCACCCGCCGGTCTGTCGCCCTCTGGCCGCTGACGATCTCTCGCTCGAGGCTGCCGCTCGGCAGGTTTCTCACCATCGCCGTGTTCCGCACTACTCTGATCTCTTCGGTGAGTACGATACTGTCTGTGCCCTCCGTGTCGTTCTCCTCTATCCGAGTGGTCATTGCGCTCATTACGGTGAGATGCTCTACCTGGCTGCTGAGGGCCATCATGATCAGGTATATGAAGCTTCATTCCAGGTGCAAGAGAATGGGGATTGCGGCCCAAACGTGGATGCTCCTCGTGGTTGGCTTTGATAATTGATTGAATGCGTTTAGAAATCTGAGTATTAGAAGCATGGTCGCCATTGGCAGTGAGCGAATCTTTGGCAATACGCCAGAGAGTGTCGCTGTTGGAGACGACATGGTCGTGACCACCCTTGGCGGCCTTGTCTGGCCTGAAGTCTTGGGTAATACCATCGTTGCCATTGATCTTCCATATGTTAGGAATATCCAGGGCGCCTTTGTCTGGCAGATTAAAGCCATTACCCAACAGTCTATTGGGCTGGTCCAGGCGATAGGGCTGCAGAGCATCGTTGCTAGGTGTATCAACACGCTGGCGGCGATTTTCGACTGAATCGAAGGCTTCTCTTGACACTTTGGAACCTGGTAAATAGAAGGGGTGTGAGCAAAGTTCTGATGAAAGTTCTGAGAAAAAGGCAGATGATAAGTGTCTAAGAAACTAACAGGGCCGGGGTGAAAAACTCGTGAAATAGTCAGAGCAAGAGATAGCAGGCTTCTTGACAGGCCGCAAATGACTCCAGCGGCAAAAGTAAAAAAGTACAAGGCGAAGAAAGCTACAATTACTGACTATGAAAACTATTGAGTCTAATACCGTTGATAGAGGCCACCTGCTGCAAGCAGGTCTCGACGTTGACTGCATAACCCGACTATTTGCCCGCCTAGAAGACGACGTCGCAGCCCATAAATATCCCGGCGCCGCGGTAGCCCTCGCCCGTCACGGCCAGGTAGTAGTTAGTGGCAACTTCGGCCAAGCCCGCTTAGCCACAAATGAAATGCCGGCCCAGAAAGCTGATAGCAACACACTTTGGCTGCTCTATTCTCAAACCAAGCCAATTACATCTTGCGCCATCTGGATACTGGCAGAACGCGGCGAATTGAGCTTGCACACACCCGTGGCATTCTATATTCCAGAATTTGCCAAACACGGCAAAGAAAACCTCACCGCCTATCACCTGCTCACCCACCAAGCCGGCTTTCCCAACGTAATGGTGCCAGAAGAAGCCTGGGCTGATCACGAACTGTTGAGCCAAGCAGTTTGCGACTTCAAACTTGATTTCGAACCAGGCAGCAAAGTCTTCTACCACTCTTATGCCGCCCACTGGGTACTAGCAGTATTGATAGAAGCCATTACAAAAAAAGATTTTCGCCAATTTATTAGCGACGAAATACTGAAGCCCCTGGCACTACACGACTTTTTCGTTGGCGTACCAGAGAGCCAACAGCATCGCCTAGCTGGGGCCTACTATTGCCCCGACGCCAATGAGCCAACCAATCATATAACCGACATCAACTTTGATAAAAAGTCTTTCTATCAATCGGGCATGCCTGGTGCGGGAGGCTATGCCAGCGCCTCTGATGTTGCTCTTTTTTATCAAATGCTTTTGGGCTTAGGCTCTCTCAATGGTACCAGACTGCTCTCACCGCATATGGTGCAATATGCCACCCGCAATCACACCGAAGACCGCATCGACCACTTCTTCGGAGCACCGATGCATCGCGCTATGGGCGTACATGTGCGAGGAAATACACCAACTATTCGCGGCCTCGGCAGTACAGCCCCGGCTGAAACTTTTGGTCATGGTGGTGTTGGTACTTCTTATAGCTTTGCTGATCCAACTAGTGGAGTTTCCTTCACTTATTTGACCAATTCAAGGCTGACCGAGCCCTCTCACTCAAAGAGACTAGATGAAATTGTCACCATGGCTCATGCTGCTATCAATTTGATTTAGGTCAATGAAAAAACGCACAACCACCCAGCCACAGGGTAAAGACCAGAGCCAGAATCAAATTCGAGACCAGATTAAAGATCAGATTCAAGTCAGCATCATTGGCTTCGGCCACTTTGGTCAACTGTGGGCCTCACTGATTAAGTCAGACTTTTCAGTCAAAGTTTATGACCAATCAGAGGCCGCCTTAGAGCAAGCCAGAAAAGCAGGAGTGCCAGTAGCTACCATAGAAGATGCTCTGGCAGCCGATGTGATTTTTTATAGTGTGCCGATTTCAGAATTTGCCGCTACCATCCACGAGCATGCTCGTACTTTCAAGACCATGGGCAAGAGCAAACTCATAATTGATCTACTATCAGTTAAGGTGCACGCCAAAGAAATATTGACGCAAGAATTGCCTGAAAACTTCGAGGCCATGCTCTGCCATCCGCTATTTGGCCCCGATAGCGTCAATCAGTTTGGCCTAGCTGGTCAGCGCATTGTCATCGAACAATTTCGGGCCAGCGATGAAACTTATAAATTCTGGAAAAACTTTTTCACAGAAAAACAACTAAAAGTAATTGAAATGACAGCCGACGAGCACGACGAACAAATGGCAGGCAGTCAGGCTCTAACGCACTTGGTTGGACGCATACTGAGTAACATGAATTTATCGGATCGCCAAGTTGCTACAACTAGCAGTCAAAAACTCAAAGAAGTTACAGAACAAGTCAGCAAAGATGAGTTTCAGCTTTTTCTAGACATGCAGCGCTACAACCCCTATACAAGAGCAATGCGCGAAAGATTTGCTAAAGCCCAGAGCGAAATATACAAGCAAATCGACGGCTCCTGACAATATACACATTTTAAATCGTCATACATGCGCTACCCTATACAACCAAACTAAAGCATCAAAATGAAACCTCTCAAGAAAAAGAAAAAAATCAAGGTCGCTAATCCACCGAAAAAGAAGGTCGTCAAACCAGTCGAACTTCCGGCTCACATAATCTCGCATTGCAAGGCCACCATGGGCCGACAAGAAGAGCAAGCCGCTTCGAAAGTGATTCACTCAGGCTATGTTGGTAGCGGCTCTGAAATTGCCAAGTTTGAGTATGAGTTTTGCAAGTTTTTAGGCCTCGAAGAAGGCCACGCCGTAGCACTATCGAGCGGTACAGCAGCACGCTATCTGGCTCTCTGGGCTCTTGGAGCTGAGAACAAAGAAGTAATCATCCCGGCCTACTCATCGGGTTTGCGTAACGCTCTTGCCTTAGCCAAAGCCAAAACAATCTTGATTGACAGCGACGGGCCGAACATCGACCTGGCTGCTGCCGCTAAAAGCAATGCCAGCATCGCTCTTATTCCGCATATGTTCGGTCTACCTGTTGACCTGACTAAATTACTCGAGCTTCGAGCCGGA
>CALRJJ020000017.1:0-16904 GCA_943367505.1 Flavobacterium psychrophilum
TCGACTGGTCACAGGTGCTTTGCTTCGCTCTCGATGATTATTTCAATGTCAACCGTGAGCACACTTTTGAGGCTTTTTTAGAAAAGCACCTCTATAGCCATACCAATTTGCCCTTAGATAATCGCTTAAATCCCAGCCAGACCGAAGACTACGATTTACTGATAGAAAGCTGCGGCGGGCTTGATTTGACCGTTTTGGGTATTGGCGGCAATGGCCATATTGCCTTCAACGAACCAGGCACCATGGCCCTGAGCTACACCCATTGCATCTGGCTTTCCGAATCTACAAGAATAGCCAACCAGAAAGCTTTCGGCAGCCTGGAGAGCACCCCTTATACGGGTATAACCATGGGACTGCAAACTATTCTCTGCAGCGCTAGAATAATACTCATGGCCAGCTCTGAGGCAAAGCGAAACATTGTCGAGCGCGCTTTTGACGGACCAGTTACTCTAGATTTACCGGCATCTCTTCTGCAAACCCATAGCCACGCAGACGTTTGGACAGATTTTGGCTATGAAAAAAGCTTCCGCAATCACATCTAAGTCAATCAAATCAAATTCAAAGGTAATAAATGGCTCTGGTAAATCAAATTGCTATACCTCGCAAGATGCAGTTATCTAGCCTGGCTTTCCTTTTGCTTTTGAGCGGCACTGTCACTGCCGCTTTGGCTGATCAGACAGACCCCGATTTTGTACCGCCTGAAATTACGCTACCAATGCCAGCTCGCTACAACCCTGCAATGACTCCGGCAGCCAGCAGCCCCAACCTGGGCAATACCCCAGCTCCAGGCATGACCAATATGGGTGCCAATATGGGCGCAGGGGCAATTCCGGGCATGAACAACCCCAATCAGCCCAATCCTTTTATGATGAAAGCGTCAGACCGCCTGCGCCTACCTCCAGGCACTAGCGTTCCCGGTCGAGGCTCGGGTCCACCAGGAGCGGCCGGTGCCAATCCGGGGTATCCGGGTCAACAAATGGCAGCCCCGCCCCAAGGTTCATCGGCCTTCCTTCAGCCCGGGCAACAGCCACCAGGTGCAGCTACGCCACTGCAAAAACAGCTAGCAGCCCAGGGTCAAAACAACCAAGGATTTCAAAACAACCAAGGGAATCCAAACAACCAGGGTGGTCAAACAGACCCGGTGGTCACACTCCAGACCAATAAGGGCACAATTGTGATGCGCCTGTTCCGGCAGCATGCGCCAATTACAGTCAAGGCCTTTTTACAAATGGTCAAATCAGGCTTCTATAACGGCCTCACCTTCCACCGCGTCGAGCCAGGGTTTGTTGTACAAGGTGGTTGCCCCAACGGCAACGGCACAGGAGACTACATTCCACCTGGCCAGACCCAACCGCGCTACCTGCCCCTAGAAGTATCGCCCTTCGCTCGGCACAACGCCGCCGGTGTCGTGGCCATGGCGAGAAAACCTAACAACCGCGATTCGTCTAGCTGTCAGTTTTATATTACTCTTGGACCAAAGCAACAGCTCGACAATCAATACACTGTATTTGGTGGCGTCATTCAGGGTCTTGATGTCGTGCAGCGCATTACAATTGGCGATCGCATCTTGGCTATGACAGCTTCTGAATAGCTCAGCCTGACTCTATATCGTCGTCATCTTTAGTATTGAAAAACATAATTACTGAGAGCACGATGGTGATACAGCCACCGGCGCCGAAAATTATATTAGTTAGTGCAGCAATAGCACCGCTTTCTTGCTCGGATGTGGACAAATAATTGGCCACAAAGAAGAAAGATACACCGACGAAGAAGAGAATGATAGAAGGAATTTTTTTCTTCATTACTTGTTCAAATAGCTACGGATGGCCGGTAATATTCCACCAATCAATTTAGAGCCGCCAATGTGGTTCATATGGACAGTATCCCAAAAGTCGCTTTCTTGAAACTGACTTTGATTGGTCATATCTACCAGAGTAACATCTTTCCCGTAGGCGCTAGCTAGAGTTTTCACTTGCTGATTGAAGCGCTGATAGAAGCCATCAGCCATTAAACCTTGATTGAGCTTGGTCAGCGGCATATTGACGAGGACTACCTTAATTCCTCTCTCCTGACAAATTTTAAGGGTATTGTCTAAACAAGACATTTGGACGCTTAAGTCACGCTCGGCAATATTTTTATAGCGACCACGATACTCTCTTGTGCTGGTCTCCCAGCGTTGCTCAGCAGTTCCGGCAAGCAGCGATGAGATTGATAAGTCTGGAGTATTGGCGCTAGCTGTTGCTGCAGCCGCTGCTATTGGTGCAGGCACCGCACCGCCAGCAGTGGCAGTTATTTTACTATCTGCGGCTTTGTCAACAAAAACTCGCGCCACAGCGGCACTGATTTTTTCTAAAGTACGATCGGCTTCTTTCTGGAAGCGCCAACGGCGCCCATAGAGAAAGCAGCTGTGGTTAGCAATAAATTCGGCCTTGTCTTCAAAGCGAGGCAAGAATGTTTTGGCATAACTAGAGAAGTTATGCAGGTCGACAATTTGTTTAAACGAAACTGTAGCCATAGGGCTTTTGACGTTATCGTCAGCAAAGTCGCGGGGAGCTATTCCCCAAACAACAACTTCAGGCTTGGTGTCGCCTTTGAGAAATTCACTGGCATAGAGAAAGGCATCAGAACTCATCTGCCCAGCGCTTGCCAGGGAGAAGACAGAGCTATTCTTGATGCCATTCTTTTCTAAAACAGCCTGGAGAGCTACAGACTTATGATAGTGAGCAATGTCGGCTATCTTTGGGTCGAAGGAAGCGTCCATGGCCCAGAAAGGAAACATCATTAAAGAAGAGCCCAAAAGCACGACATTGGCCGGTGGTTTTTGCTCTTTGTACTCTTTGATAGCCAAATCTATCAACGCAGGATTGGTCCAGAAATCTCCACCAGCACTGCGGGCAGAACGCTCTTGCTGAATACTTGAAACTTGAGCCAGACCAAGATTGATCACAGTAAAAATTGCCAGAGCCCAGCTAATTGGACGCTTCCAGCCAGGTTTGGAGCCTTTGTCTTTTCCTTGCCCTGAATATTTCCCAGGCAAAAGCTCAGGATGAAGCTTAGTTCCTGCTATCCCGGCTGTAGTCGACGATTTAATCGGCGTTGTAGTGGAGGCTGAAGGGGCAGACAACTAAAGAGGATCTCCAAATAGCACTTGACTATTTTAGTCAACTTTACAGCCTTGAATGTTAGCCATTTCTAAGATCAACGTCAAATCGAATTGGGATCGGAGTAAGGAGGTATCTCCTCGCGGGTAGGGCGCTTATTTAAATTTGGCAAATCGTTTATTGGTGGGCTTAAAGAAGGGGGCGGTGTAACCGAACCAGACCTTGAACCACCGGAAAAAGGCCCAAAGCCAAAGTTTTTGAAGAATTCGAACATTGGTTTCTGTAGTTGTTCAAAAATATTATCAGTCGGTCCAAAGCTATTGGTCGAACCAGTGACTCCATCTGGTCCGAAGTTGCGCACCGAGCTAGTGGTACCGTCTGGGCCGATACGAATATGAATCTCTTGACCAGAAAATCCACCGCCACCGGGCCTAGAGGCAAATTCCCGTAATTTACCGATATCGGTCAAATTTTGCATGTCGGGCATTTCGGGCAAAAGACGATCGGTCAGAGAACCCTCATCAAACTCTGAGAAATTTTCAAATGGAGAACCGGCAAAAGGAGAGCCAGCAAATGGAGAACCATTTTCAGTCAGACTGCCAAACAATGAACCTGAACTCGAACCCGAGCCAGCACGCGGCATCGGCCCTTTGCGAATAGCAGTGTAAGGTCCAGCGGTTCCAGGTGAAACAGGTGCTCCTGAGTTAAATCCAGCTCCAGGACCAAATCTTGAAGCCGAAAACGACTCTGAACCAACTCCCGCTGTCTTTTTCAAACGTTCGATACGGTCGACATATGACATAGCCTGGGCAGGCATGCCAAAGAGCTGGGATTCTAGACGGTCTAGCCTTTGATCAATAGTCTCGCCTGAGTAGGTCTTTTTTAAAATGCGCCATTCAAGAGTAGAAAGCACTGGGTAATTAGTCTCAGCTTTAGCGCCAGTCTTTGCCCCGCCATCGCTCTTTGCAGCAATACGGGCCTGTTCCGCTTTATGGTCAGCCATAATCTGCGCCGCCTGCTTATCGCGTTGCACGATGGCAGACTTCAAATGGCTCAAGCGTTCGCTATTGCTTCCATACTGAGAGGCTCCCAGGGTCAATAACTCCAGGCGCTCAAGCCGCTTTTCAATGGGGTCGTGACCATAGTGATGAAAGAAAAAGCGATTTTCTAAAACCAGTATGTCTTTTTCCAGGGCTTGTTCACTCAAAGCCCCGGCTTTATCAGTCGTGCTTGAAGAAGCAGTATCGGTAGTCTTGGCTTTCAGGGCTAAAGCTCCGCTCTGTACAAATAGACTGCAAGCTAAAGCAATAACCCAAGGGTGAGTAAATTGTCGTAACTTCATCTCTTTATCGTCCTGATTGCTCACATCTTCAGCATAGCAGAGATGTCAAACCGTGCCGCCACTCCAAGCTTAGAGACACTCTCAAGGCTGAAACTCTGCAATAAAAAACCGCTCCTTGTAGATTTATCTACGGCAGGAGCAGTTCTATATTCTTCAACTGTTGGACAACCCCGAGAGGTTAGTCTTCGGAAGCGCGGAACTCAGCGTCGACGACATCATCGCCAGAGCCTTGGTATCCGCCGCCTTCGTAACCAGCTCCGTTGCCGCCGTTACCTTCGTAACCGCCGCCTTCGTAGCCAGCTCCGCCTTCACCACCCTCGCCACCACCATCACGCTGGTGAGCGGCTTGTTGCAATAGAACGAGAGCTCCTCTGAGTTCGTTCATGATGCTCTTGATAGTTTCCA
Source organism: Flavobacterium psychrophilum (assembly GCA_943367505.1). GTDB lineage: Bacteria > Cyanobacteriota > Vampirovibrionia > Obscuribacterales > Obscuribacteraceae. Next base: position 4,849 of record CALRJJ020000017.1, read on the forward strand.
GATCGGCTTCTTCTTTGAGCTTGTCGCGCAGATCGCCAACGAGCATTTCGCAGCGAGACTTTTCACCTGGGGTGACGCGATCGCCAAGCTCTTTGACTTGTCTTTCAACGGCATAACAGATGCTGTCTGCTTCGTTTCTGACGTCGGCTTCTTCTTTGCGCTTTCTGTCGTCTTGAGCATAAGACTCGGCTTCGCGAATAGCGCGCTCGATATCTTCTTTGCCCAGGTTGGTAGAAGCGGTAATAGTGATGCGTTGCTCTTTTCCGGTAGATTGGTCACGAGCTGTGACGTTCATAATACCGTTGGCGTCAATATCGAAAGTAACTTCTACTTTGGGAACGCCACGCTGAGATGGTGGAATACCATCGAGACGGAAGTTGCCTAGTAGTTTGTTGTCGCGAGCCATCGGGCGCTCACCCTGGAAGACGTAAATATCAACGGCTGTTTGGTTATCATCAGCGGTTGAGAACACTTCTGTTTTGCGAGTTGGAATTGTAGTGTTGCGATCGACCAGTTTGGTCATGACACCACCCATGGTCTCAATGCCGAGCGATAGAGGGGTAACGTCGAGGAGCACAACGCCCTTAACTTCACCGCCCAATACACCGGCTTGAATAGCAGCGCCAACGGCAACCACTTCGTCAGGGTTAACGCTCTGGTTAGGCTCTTTACCGCCAGTTACTTGTTTAACAAGCTCTTGCACGGCTGGAATACGAGTAGAACCACCAACCAATACAACTTCATCGAGGTTGTCATAAGTCAGTTTGGCATCTTTAAGAGATTGTTCCATCGGCATGCGGCAACGCTCTACCAAATGTCTGGTTAGCTCGTTGAAGCGTGAGCGCGAGAGCTTCATCTCAAGGTGCTTAGGACCAGAAGCATCAGCGGTGATGAATGGTAGAGAAATATTGGTTTCAGTAACTGAAGAGCATTCGATTTTGGCTTTCTCAGCGGCTTCAGTCAGACGTTGTAAAGCTTGTCTGTCTTTGCGCAGGTCAATGCCTTCTAAGTTCATGAACTCATCGGCCACCCAGGTCACTACACAATGGTCGAAGTCATCTCCGCCTAAGTGAGTGTCGCCTGATGTTGACTTAACTTCGAAGACTCCATCGCCCACTTCTAGAATAGAAACGTCGAAAGTACCGCCGCCCAAGTCGAATACGAGAATAGTTTCGTTGTCTTTTTTATCTAAACCGTAGGCAAGTGCTGCTGCCGTAGGCTCGTTGATAATACGGAGAACTTCTAAGCCAGCAATTGTGCCAGCGTTCTTTGTTGACTGCCGTTGAGAGTCATTGAAGTACGCAGGAACCGTGATTACAGCTGACGTTACTTTCTCACCCAGATACTTTTCAGCATCTTCTTTCAACTTACGCAAAATCATCGCTGAAATTTCTTCTGGCGAATATTCCTTGCCTTGAATGGAAACCTTACATCCGCCGTCAGCGCCTTCCTTAACTTTGTAGGAAACAATCTTCTTCTCTGATTCAACTTCAGAGAAGCGACGTCCGACGAAACGTTTAATTGAATAAACGGTGTTCTCAGGATTGAGCACCGCCTGACGACGAGCAAGCTGTCCAACGAGACGCTCACCAGATTTGGTGAAGGCGACCACCGATGGAGTGGTTCGACCACCCTCGGCGTTGGAAACTACGGTCGGCTGACCACCTTCCATAACCGCGACCACTGAGTTGGTTGTGCCCAAATCAATGCCTACTGACTTACCCATATACTTTGAAACTCCCTTCGGACCTACTTGAAAGCTCAGGCTGGAGACCCCAAGAAATTATACTTGGGATAGCCTCTTGAACTGAGTACCAAAACTACAGTTTTCCGCACGTTGAATTCTTAACAACCAAAAAAATGGCGATTTACCCAACGTAACTCTGGTAATAGTCCCATGATGCCAATTCGGCGGGGCTGTGAACTGAAACTTATACAAAGATTCATATTCGCTAATTCGACAAATTTCAAACGCCTATTTTGCCGAAATAATCATTTGATTTGCAAGTACCGTTGCAAAGGGCAGTTTTTGCCGAGTTTTTACTGCGGTCTAGCTGGCTTAGCAATTGCCAACATCGCCCCTAAGCTGACGCAATCGTCAGGAACTGAACCCACACCCACAGATGCCAATACCGGACTGCCACCAAACTTGGCACCAAGCGGAGTAGTCATGAGCATTTCGGCCATCCGGCCAGCAAAATTGCGAGCTGACGTACTTTCAGTTTCAGGCAATAGCAAGGCAAAGCCAGAAGAGTCGTAGTGGGCAAATGAATCGGTCTTGCGCTTCATTTTATTAACTCGCTCAGCCACTTCTCGAATAGCACCGAGTGGAAGCGGTTGGGGCGCACCATTTGGGTCGGCAGAACGAACGCAAAGTTCAAGCAATATGACCGAAACTGGACGGCCAAAACGTTCAAAACGATGAAATTCTCGCTCAAGCAGGTATAGGAAGGCTTGCTGAGACAAAACACCGGTCTCGGCGCTCATTAATAAGCGCTCCGCTTCCCGAGCCTGTTTCCAGTCAATATCGGCCTCTTGCATGGGCTTTTCTGATGAATCAGGCAGCTCATCGACAAAAGTTACCAGATTGCAAGTGGCAAAATTGAAAATTATCGGCACCCATTTCTGCTTATTGACATTGCACTTGCGCAAGATGTCGATCAGCCTACTTTTATTATCAATTAGCTGATACATACGCTTTTGCAAGGTCATATCAGCTCCGGTGCCTTTTTCTAGCAATTGCTCGAAAAGTTGCTCCGTTATAGATGGATGGTTGCGCAGTAAATAACTCTCGTCGCGAATATTTTTTTGCTTGAGCAATTGACGCTGGTCGTCAAGGGCCGCGCCTTCCATCAACATCATGTCGAGGCGCTTTTTGATAGTGACAGTTTCAAACTTAGCTTCTGGATAGAAGCGAAACTGACCTTCTTCCCAGCCCACTAGCTCAATCAAAGCGGGCGAGCCTTCTAAACTGCCAAGAACGCAGTGAATCGGATTACCGTCGTCAAAATAAACTGTAGCGTTTTCGCTTGTAGTCTCAACTTCAAGCCTACCTGTGCCTTTGCTCATGCCCACAGATTGCAGGACATTGGGCATTTGCATGTTCTCTAAGTTACCTTCTAAGGTAGCTTTGCCACGAACGCGACCGCTAGTAGACTGATTTTCGAAGCTTTGAGTAACGGCTTGATCGCTCTTAGAAACGGCATCAAATGACGGAAATTGAGCTGTAATTAACTGATGGATAAAAGCCGGATCGGCGGAAACTTGCTCCCAGACGAGCATTCTGTTGCCCTGGTCGCCGCGATAAAGGGTCCAATGATAATCACCCTTGCCCCGATCTTTGAAAACAGCCAATGTCAATTCATCTGGCGCATCGCCAAAAGGGAGCTGGGTGGTATGACCCGGTTCCTTGAGGCTTTCAGCCAACATGTTTTGCAATTGTCTCAGTGCAGGCAAACTAATCTGTTTGGGCAGATTGGTTATGCTCCGCTCTTCGGGCTTCTTTCCGAGCACGCTCTGTTTATCCAGTACCAAAGTAGTTTCTGTTTCTGTTTCTGTTTCCAACGCCAACTTATGCGATTACTGTTGTCAAAATTCTAACAACAGAAAGCTTAAGCCTATCTACCTTTTACCCGCTTTTCCCTGAAAATCAGACAGCAGGCAAAACTTCGCCGATAGCCAATGCCCTGACATCGACCACTGAACCGGTATCTCTAGCCAGGTTGAGCAAATCAGATGACTGATAACGAAAGAAAACTTGGTCTTTAAGTGGCTGCCAGTGCATAGGCACCAGTCTCGTTGCCTTGATTTCCTCAGCTATTCGCAACGCCTCTGCTGGCTTGGCTGTGGCGTACTTACCGCCGATTGGCAAAACCGCGGTATGAACCACTTTGCCGGCCAATGATTCAGCAATCAGTGGCGTATAAATCGTGGCGCCAGCATGATAGTAGCCACCAAAGTAGTAGCCGTTCACTGGTTTACCAGGGGCGCGGCTGCGTGCAAACAAAGCCATAATGGTTTTGCCAAGACGGTTAAGAGGATGATGTGCTGGAATCGCTAAAATTTCCAATCCCTTGAAAACAATGGTCTCACCATGGTCAATGGCAATAAGTTTATCTAGCGGAATTTTGCGACGCTTGTGCAGCCAGTGCATAAGCTTGGCCGGGCCAGCAAAATGACAGCCCCAAGTGTCATAAAGTTTGCGCGCCATTAAAGCACCGTGATCGAAGTGCCCATGGGAAAAGAGCACTAGATCAGCCTGGGGTAATTTGGCTAGATCTACTGGCGCTTGTAAATAGGGATCGGTATAGATACAAAGGTTGCCAATTTCAAACTTGACGGCGCTATGTCCTAGAAAGGTTAGATTCAAAGCACTTCTCCAGAGGACTCCTCTTAGTACAATCAGAGCCTATCAATTATCCACACCCTTTCAGGTTCTATGACAATGAGAAGACCGCTAATTTTTCTTTCAGGCCTCCTAGCTCTCACGCCAATTGTATCCGCAACTTACGGTTGTAAGACAAGTGCGGCCGAAGCGGCCCCTCAGCCCAAGGAGTGGGTCAAATATTTAAACCCAATGCCGCGCAAGAACTACAGCTTAAACGAAAGTCAAGATAGAGCAATTAAGAAGAAAGGTTTCAAAAGCGTAGCGATTGCTGGAGCAAAACCAGTTGCCAATCGCGAATTAGGCTTTTTTGCCCTGCTTGATACTGCCACCGTAAATAGTGAACTGACAAACAGCACCGGCATGATCGAGAAGCTGCTTGACAAACCGGAAGTCAACGGCATTTCAGTAATTATTCCCTGGCGCGACTTAGCACCAGAAGAAGAAAAATACGATTGGTCTAAAATCGAAAAACTGCTAGCGATTTGTAAGCAGAAAAATAAAACACTTATTCTTAGAGTCTCAACCTGCGGCAGCGACAATAGCGCAGAATCAGACACGCCAAACTGGATTTACGAAGCCGGTGTGAAGTCCATCACTTATAAAGGCACCGACGGCAAAGACCACAAGATGCCAATCTTCTGGGATTCGACCTATTTGGCTAAATGGGGCAACTTCGTCGCCGACCTTGGCGCCAAGTTCGACAAGAACGAGTCTCTACACAGCGTCGGCATCACTGGCGGTGGCGTTCTCGGAGGCACACCAGTGGTGCCTGAAATGAGCCAACCACTGAACAAAGAAGCCTATAAAGCTCTCGAAGACAAATTGACCAAAGAACACAATATGAGTCAAAGGCAATTGGTTGAGCACTGGAAGTATGTCGCTGATATTTTCCCCAAAGCTTTCCCGACCGCTCGTTTGAATTTCGACATCGACCCAACCACGCCTAACAGAGCCGGACAAGACAGCTTGGACGAAATCTCTGACTATTTGGTTTACCGCTACGGTCAACGTATTTATCTAACCAGACAAAATATTGGCGATGCTAAACACGGCTTTGACCAATATCGCGTCTTGCTCAAGTTCCATGCCGACACTTTGACTGGCTACCAATTGCTGCCGACAGTCACCCCTGAAGAAATGACCAAACTGGCAAAGAATGCTTTAGACGATGGTGTCAGCTTTGTTGAAGTACCGCCAGCCTTGCTCAATTCCGATCAAGAACCAGTCAAGAAAGCCCTTGAAGACATTCGCTCGCACTTGGGCTACCAGCTGGTATCCCAGAAGGTGACGATTCCTGCTGAGGTCAAAGCTGGAGAGAAATTAAAAGCATCCTTTACTTTCAGCAACCTGGGCGCAGCCGGCGCGCTTAGACCAGTACGAAACCTAGATCGCGACGTGCCATCTTCTTATATTGTGCAAATCGAATTGCGTGATGCCTCTGGCAAGGCCGTTGCTTTGCTAAGACACACACCAGGCATGCCTACCAATAAATGGAAATCTGGTCAGCCAATTACCTGGGAATCTGAATTAGCGACTAAGTCAATCAAGCCAGGCGAATACACTGCTTATTTGTCTGTAATTGAGCCTGACACTAAACGCAAGCTGCAAATACTCAATGCCATATCGACAGAAACTCCTAGCCCAGAAACAGCAGTGAATGTCGGGAAGCTCAAAGTTCAGTAGCTAAGGGCCAAATTAAACCTGTCGATATTCTTCTTTGGAGAAATAGCTGAGTACTCAACTATTTCTTAGTGAACCGTCGACTGTCATAAGGAAAAGCGCAATGTCAATGATTCTGTGCCTTAAAGAAACTCCCGATGCAAAAATTGAAGAGCTACTCAAAGACCCAGATTCTATAGAAAATTTCGTGGACGAAGCGCAAGATTCGGGCTATTTAGAATTAGACAAAGCTTGGCATGGAATTCACTTCCTCCTCACCAACTCTGATTGGCAAGGCGAAGAGCCACTGTGCTATTTGTTATACGGTGGCAAACCAATCGGCGATATTGACGTTGGCTATGGACCAGCCAATGCCATTACAAGCAAGCAAGTAGCCGAATTCGATGCAGCATTAGAGACCATCGATGAGGCCGAATTTCGTTCAAGATTCAACCCGGCAGCAATGAAAGCGAGCGAAATTTATCCCAGTGTTTGGGATCGCCCTCTAGAGAAGGAAGACAACCTCGGCTATCTCTGTCATCATTTTACGGCACTGAAAGCCTATGTAAAAGCAGCCAAACACGCGAATAATGGCATGATCATTTGGATGTGTTGATAGCGATGATCCTTGAAACTACAGTTGTCACTCTTCAGTTAACTCCACGCCCTTTCAAATGCTGCTTGCAGGAATCGACAGCAACTAAGTAGTGTTCACCGCCCGGCAGCTTCGTTGCAGCAGAGAAATACTCATTGGCTTCTCCATATCGCTCTAGAATATAGAGCGCACGACCAGCGCAACCTAAACTGACCATGTCTTTAGGATTTGCAATCGCAGCTTCTTTGTGTCGCTCAAAGCACAATACAAGAATATGAATTCGCAATTTCAATGGATCTATTCCAAGATTCTGTAAAACACAGTACCCGACGCCTTCACCGTCTCTTACAAGACCAAGCAGAAGGTGTTCGGTATCGATGATACCGTGCTCTAAGCGGCTACACTCGTCCGAAGCAAGCTCCAGTACTCGCTTGGCTCTCGTTGATAGCGGACTTTCCGCTGAAATCACTCCGGCGCCACGGCCGATTATTCTTGCGATTTCGTCGCGCGCATTTTCCAAACAAATACCTGAAGAGAGCAAGGTGCAAGCCGCAATTCCCGTACCTTCGCCAATCAAGCCAAGCAACAGCTGCTCAGTACCAACAACGTTGAAACCCTGCCTGCGCGCTTCATCTCCAGCGAGCTCGATTACTTTAGCAGCCCGTGCTGTGTATTTTCTGGACACAATTTTTTCCTGCGTGCTGTTATCTTAAAACCAGTCTTTCGGTACCGAGGTGACTTCGTCACCACACTTGCTCTGGATTCTCTAAGTCGGGCGTATCAGGATACATGCGCACCCACTCTTCTGCTAAATAACAATCATAGAATGGATTATCAAAGTTAAAGTCCTGAGGTTATAGACAACAAAGCAAGCCAAAAGCCTGATAGCGAAGCCCTGTCTTTATATCAGGCTTTTGCTTAACCGCTGGAAAATAATATGGAACTATCACTGGCTCACCCCGTCTGACAATCGACACGGACAAAGACGGACAAAGGAAGAGTAAGATGAGAAGCAAATTTCTAAAAATATCGAGTACCTTAGTGGCGACTCTAGTTGTTGCAGGTATTGCATTCTCTGCTCCTGCAGAGTCTAAAAACAACGACCAACAGAAAGCTCTGAATGCCATTGCTATGCAAAACTATTTAAACTCACAGGCTCAAACCGAAGCGCCACAGAACCAATATGATTTGAATATTTCCAACTTGCAGAAGGGTGGCTATCTACCAAGCGGCAACCCAAACTATAATTATGGTGCCTATAATAATTATGGTGTCAACTATTACCGCCAGGGTCACCGCAGGCCATATATCAATCCGAACTACACAAACGGCAACTATAACAACGGCTACTACAATAATGACTATTATAGAAATGCCAACAACAGTAATCTCGGCCAGAGAATTATCAACAAAGTTCGCAGCTGGTAGGCCGCAAGCCATCACCTTCTGCTGATTATGCCGAGCCTAAAAAGCCCCTCTCACCCCCAAAGTTGAGTAGCCAATTAGCGCACAAGCAAAAAGAAAAAAGCGTGTATATACACGCTTTTTTCTTTTTGAAACCCAAACACTTTAGACAAAATTGGCCTCTAAACAAAATACTTGAGTACTCAAGTATTTTGTTTTTGCAAACCTAGAATTGAACTCCTAAATATTATTTTTCCAAAATGAAAGAAAATCGTTCTTGTTTTGAGGCGGTGCCGCGTCTTTGACCTGGTCTACATAGCCGAGAGACAGCTTGGCCACATAGGCTAAATCACTTGAAGACAAATTAGCGCCATTAGTGTTGAGCAGCGAAGATAGAGCCGGTAAAACTTTCTCTAGCAACAAGAAACAAATAATCGGGTGAGAATCAACTACCTGGTTTCGGCCCGATAAAGCTTCAAGAGCCACTTTGATCTTGCCAAACTCAATAAACTCTTTGCCCCAGTCACTGTCTCCACTGGCCATAATCTTCAACATCGACTCAAGAGCTTTCTGCAAGCGCTCCATAATCACCATCAGCTTGCTCCAGTCTTTGGCAAGAGTACCTTTATTTGTAACCCACAAATCACTGCTGACGGTTGCCCCGTCAGCCTCTGGCGGAACTCCCATTGCCTCAAAAATTACTTCAATAGACTCATCTGACTCTGGTGCTCTGGCGCCAAGTGAATTAGCAGCACTGCCAGAGTAGCCAGAAAACGAAGATCCTGGCGGTGGGCAGGCAGGCATCGGGGCAGCAGCCCCCCAGGCATCGTTGGAAGCAGAACCATCTCTAGAACCAGCAGACGGCGCTCCCCAGCCACCACCGCCGCCCCACATAGGCGCATTAGCAGACATCTGCGAAGGTGAAGCAGGCTGGGCGGCCTGTCTCATTCTTATTGATGAACCAGAGGGAGCGGCTCCCCAAGCACCAGTAGCCGGAAGTTCTTTCCATTGCGCTGGGGTCTCTACTGGCTGCACAAGCTTACGCAGATCGCCGCTGGGGTTAGCTATCTCACTATGATCAACAGCTAAGAAAGCAGTAAAGCGCGTCAGCAAACTATGGGCCACAGACAACTCTACGATTTCACGTTCATATATCTGTCCTTCATTGGCAACTGAGTCGCGCATAAGATCTTCCAGCTCACTAATACGCGCCTTGGCATAAAGCTGAGGTAAAGCGGCATTGGCAGTTGAACGCAAATTGATTTTTTCTTTGTACTTGCCACCACTGGCGAGGCGACCGACAACTTCTATACTTTGGGGAAGCTTATCGGGAGTGCATTGAAAATAGATTGATACCGGCCGGCCCTCGAACAAATCGATTGTCTTGTGTGGGGCACAGGTTAATTGCTTGCTTTCAACAATGTGCAAATCAGTAACTAATGGCACACCAATTTCGCGGGCAACATTAATCAAAGCATTTTCTAAAGCATCGCCTGGAGGCACGAAAGTAGACGTTCCCCCGCCCAAACTTGCCAATCTCTTGAGGAAACCATCATTAACAGCCGTATCTACGCCGACAGTAAAGACACGAGTAGCATTGACTCGCCCCTGAATAGTCTTGAGAATATGCGACTCATCAGCGACCTCACCATCAGTGATTAAAACAACAATGGCCTGTCGTTTTGCCTTTGTTTTCGATGTCGATTTTTCAAAAGCAGCAGCTTGCTCGATGACATCAAAACAGTCTTCTAGAGCCCCTTGCATTTCAGTGCCACCACGAGCGTCAATGGAGCGCAAGTAGGTCACACCTCTTTCAATAGCTTTTAGAGAAGCAGGGAAGAATTTGTGCTGCCGACCAGTATCTTCTAGCCATTCAAAAGTAGTGTCGAAAGCACAAATGGCAAAGCGATCATCAGGACGCAAAGTGTTGAGCAAAATTATGAGGGCCCGGGCTGCTGAAGTCATTTTCAGACCATTCATAGAACCTGAGCGATCAAGCAAGAAAACCACATCACGAGCCACAACCTTAGAAGAGGCTTGCTCTAAAGCCGGGGGATTGATAGACACCATGCCATATTGGAAATCAACTTCTTTAATCGGCACTGCTTTTTCAGTAACCAAGCCAATCGATGTCAGGTCGCCAGCAGCCAGCTTCCATGACAAAACGAAGTCACGGTCGAGGGGCTCGTCGTCTTTAACTAATCCAACCTTGATACCATTTTTGCCAAAGCCTGACTTGGTGGCATGCTGAGAACAGACTAAGTCCGCCACCTGATCATCATCAGCTAGTTCAATATTGACACTCAGAGACAAAGAAACCTTAGGGTCAAATCCTGGGGCTAGGCGTGGTGGGGTAATGCGCGAGGCATCGCTGACCTTATCAGTGTCAGGCTCAACGCCATCACCAACACTATCGCGATCTAATGGCACGCCAGCCACATAACGAGGGGCCACCACCAGGGGCAAGCGAATCTCGGTGTGACCACTGGCAAAATAGGCCAAACGCTCGCTATAGACAATCGTGACAGTAATTTCTTCACCAGGCATGATGTTGCCAACTTGAGCAGTGAAGACATCATCGCGCTCTTGCTCCAGAATGGCCGCCCTCTTACCCTCGTCAACGGCAGCTTGATACTCCTGGCGAGCGACAGCGCGCTCTTTTATCAGGCCTTCAATGACGCGCTCACCGACCTGCATCTGAAACTTGCTGACAGACGACGAACCAGCCAACGGAAAAATATAAACAGCCTCGATTGGCTCTTTGAGCTGATTAACAAACTTTTGTACCACAGAGACAGAGGCAATACGGTCTACCACATTTGCGCTGATGTCGACGCTAGCCAGCGGCAGAGCAGGTCGCCCCGATTCTCTCTTCTCATTTTCAAAGGAGCCAAACAAGCGCCGAGGCTCAGAGAAGGCATCAAGCAGCTCACGCTCCAGCAACGGTATTCTTTCTGAACTTTGACATCTTTCGCTATCACTCATTTCAATTCTCCGTTGCATTTGATAAAACTTTCAGAGCAATCTCAATACGCTCTCTAAGAGCCTCGACACTGAGATTCGACTTGTATCCATCGGCTACCGTTAACTTCAAACCGGGTTCCAGAATAATCTCTCGGTAAAGGCTAGCCACAGGCATCGCGGCCTGAGTCTGTTTTCGTTCCTTATTAGAAGAGGCTATCGACTGCAGTAAAGATTTAAGCTCAGACTCAGTCAGGCCGTAGAGCTTTTCTTGGACACGGGCGAGAGGAAATTGCATGCTTTGCAATGCCTTTACAGCAAGCAATTGCAGCACGTGGCGCTGGCCATAACGAGCCTGCCGACCATCTATAAAAGGACGGTCGAGCAAGCCGAGCGTTGTGTAATAGCGAATAGTGCGAGCGTCGGGCAAAGAAGAAACTCTCTGGTCTTTGGCGGCCAATTCACTAACACCAAATTCTGCCTGCATAAGCCGTGCCACCTCTTGAGATAGCTGCTCAAGGCTCATTAGTTCAGTATTCTTACTATATTCAGTGCTCATAACAGTATTTAATCAAATTACTGTCACGCTGTCAAGATACCAACCATTCCGAATAAACTTACGTGAAAGAGGCAAGGCATTCTTGCCTCTGCAAGAGTTGCCAAGCCTGCCAAGAGTGTATATTTCACATCACATATTATTGATTGCCCCAACAGCCAAAGAGCCACACCAATGCAAATGTTCGCGCGCATACTTCGATTGATTTCACTGGCAATGCTTTTCGGTGGCTCTACCGCCACTGTCTTCGCCGCCATTACACTGATCAGTGCGGCTAAAGCTCAAGGAGTTCCCGTCTCAGAAGCAGCGGCGACAAACGCTCCTGTATTCATAGAATTTAGCAAAGTAGCTCTCGCATTTGCTATTTCACTTGTGGTGGCCGAAGCCATTGAAATTAAAGGCGATCTCAAAAGCCTAGAGAAGGGCACCCGCTGGCGCATGGCCCGCTATTTCTCATCAATAGTTTGTGCCATTTCAACCTTTATTTTTGCCTT
>CALRJJ020000018.1:0-16788 GCA_943367505.1 Flavobacterium psychrophilum
CTTCGTGCTGGCCAAGTTCGCTGCCCGCGTCGACGACGCCGAACAGCCGCAGGACGCGCAGCAGGTGGAACCGACTGTGGTCGGCTCTGCCATCACCTGCAATGGCAAGACCCTGGCTCTGGTCAGCGCCATCGACAGCAAGTCGAAGCAGCTCACCATCGACCTGGTCGAAGGGGTGCAAGTGCAGAACGACAGCATCTAACCAAGGAGCATCATGTCTCAAATCTACGTTCTGAGCCATTGGGGCCAAGGTGGCAAGGGCAGTGGCTACACCATTGTCATCGCCAGCAGCCGCAACATGGCTCGCTTCATGGTGCGCGACTATCTCAACGCCAAAAGCGAAGGGTATCGCCAGTTCCACAACATGAACTGCTTCGAAGTGGAACTGCTGGAAGACTCGACCTTGTTCTGCCACCTGGAAATCCCGCTCACGAGCGGCCACGGTGTGCACAGCGAGTACTGGCTCACGCCGGAAAAAGAAGACGAGGGCGCTGACAGCACCGGCGAAAACGAGGGCGGCAAGCTGCTTCTCGTCTACGAACGGGCCTGACCAAGCGCTCCGAAGCAGTAAACAAGAAACGACAAACAAAAACCGCGAAAAACGGAGACTAAATGCGAAAGCACTTCTACCTGAAAATCATCGGCTTGCCACACTCCCGTGGTTCGCCGCAGCCTGATAAAGGAGTTCATCATGAACACTCTCATCAAGACCAACAACAGCAAGGCGATTGAAGTCGTCTTTGGCGCCGGCGGTGTCAAGGGCTACCTGCACATCGGCCTGCTGCGCGCGCTCGAAGAGCTCGGCTTCAACATCTCCAAATTCACCGGTGTGAGCGTCGGCGGCATCGTCGCTGCTCTCGCCTCCAACGGCTGGTCGTCCACCCGCGTGCTGGAACTCTTCCTGGCGTCTCACGACTCTTCGAAGAACCCGCTGCTCATGGCCAGCGCCATCGTGGTGCCTGACCTGCCGAGCTTCATGCATGGCATGTCGTTCCTCTCCCTGGAAGGCCCCTGGCAGGAGTCGGTGAAGAAGCTCGACATCAAGCCCAACGAGCGTCTGCGCATCGTCGCCTGCGATGGTGCCACCAAGAAGCCGGTGCTCTTCGAAGGCCTCGACTACAGCCTCGGCACCGCACTGGCTGCTTCCGGCGCCTTCCCCGGCGTCTTTCTGCCGGTGCGTTACCAGGGCATGCTGCTCGAGGACGGTGCCTGCTTCCACCGCAACCCCGACCAGTTCTGCACCGACCCGGCGGTGGTCTCCTCTCTGGGCTTCGCCACCAAGTGGCCCAAGGAGATGCTCGATCCGGTCTCGCTGTACTTCCACTACCGCGAGGTCTACTTCCCCATCGTCAAGCAGGAAACGGCCATCGACGAAACTCGCAACCTGCTCATCAACCAGCAGGCCGACGACGTTTGCGGTCTCTCCTTCGCGCTCAGCAAGAAGCGCTGCCTGCAGATGTATGAGGAAGCCTACGTGCACTCCAAGCGCGTTCTGCTCGAAGCGATCAAGGACGGTCGCCTGCCCAACCCGGCGGAGCAGTAAGAGCTGAGGAGAGCACATGCCCACCACAGCAGAAGGGAATCGCCCAGGACATAGAAGCCTGGCGATTCCACGATGCTGCTTATTTCTCAAGTCGATAGACGCTTCAACAGAGGAAAAATATGCACAAACTCTCAACCAACGGCTCCCGCAGCGGCAGCTTCAAGGAAGGTCCGGTGGCATACAGCGCCGCGCAAATCGCGTCGATGTGCTCCAACGGCGGCATCTACAACGGCTTCACTGCCGAGTCGTGCGGTCACTGCAAGGCCAAGGCCAACGTCTTCGCCAACAACGCCGGCTGGTTCTGCGCCTGCGGTGACTACAACTGCCAGAGCTGGAGCAACAGCTGCATTCCGCACGAGCACCCGGATCACGGCCCCGCACTTGCCGTCATCCGCGCCGGGCACGCCATGCACGAACAGGCCATCGCCGACCTGATTGCCCGTGAACGGCCTGGTTGGACGGCTCCGGCCGACGACCGCTTCGACTTCGCTCGCTCGGCACTGTGCAGAGAGTTCGCTCTCTTGCGCGGCATGGTCGACTGGGCAACCTGGGGCGACATCCTCTACCGCGACCGCAAACTGGCAGCCTAAACAGCAGCCAGCCAAGATTACAACAACATGGCCCCGCCGTTCAGCGATTACCAAATCGCATAGAACGGCGGGCCATCTACTTTTCAGGAACATTTTATTTTTCGCCACAGCAACTATGTTATGTAGTATTTCTGTCTCTTTCCCAACTAGAACACGTATGCCCAACCCGCATTTCTGCCACATAATATAGGCTAGAAATTAAAGCGGTTGCTTAGTATACAATCAATAACTCAGGGTCTTGTTACTAGCATAAGTGAGAATCCATGCGACATATAGCACTAATGTTGATTGCCATAGCAATTACAACGACCCAGGCCTTTGCTTCGGGAGAGTATCCAAAAGAAGCATTTGGAATTATGAGAGATACAGCTACTGGTAAGGATATTTATTATCCGACTACGTATGGATTGTATCGGCTAGATGCTGGTGACGTGAGAACTTACAACGACACCGAATTACTCGCCAACCTGCAGTTGTCTCATGGCATAACACCAGTATTGATACTTAAGCATGATTATGGTGCCTTAAAGGATCTTACGGTCGAATCAGCTGAAAAACTATTTGGAAAGCCCTCCTTTCGAGGTCAGTCAGAAAGAATTCCTTCTGAAGGGCTCTTTACTTTTAATCTAAAAGGTTTTGGTCAGTGCAATGAACCCAACATTTATCACATTGACTTTGAAACTGGAAAAAATGGAAAGTTCAAAAGCTACAGAGTTCGTGGTTATGAAATACCAGTGCTTGACTCGCAGGTAGGATGGCAGGAGCTCACCTCAAGTGAACTAAGTTCACAATGAGGAGAGGGCAAGCGAAACGTGTCAACTCGCTGGTGCCACCAGCTTGATCAACTTCTCTGAGGCAATCGGGCTAACATAAAGAACATCGGCACCATTGCTTGAAAGGAGCAGTGCAGACTGGTTGCCTAACTTTCCGATGCTCGCAACCTGACCATTCTCAAGGGTTATTTGACGCATACTGGTTTTGCGCAGTGAAAGCAAACCAGTTGGTGCCTGATAGCAATCAATACAATCAGTAGAGGAACCATCGCTGCTATTGAAACACATACGCACAAGAGTCTTACCATCACTGGTTTTGACAATATCAGAACCATACAAACCATAATTGGCTAGCTTGATCTTTTGCACAGCAAATCCAACTTTAGCAGCCAAATCAGAAGCATCTTTCTTGCCCACATAATCAACCACAAAGCTTGGGTCTTCTGGGCCTGATGAATGATGACCAATGCTAGCCACTAAGTTCTCAGCGACAATTGCATTTTGACTTTGAACTGGCAGTGGAGTGCGGCCAGCGAAATATGGAGAAGTTAGGGCTAGAGAAACAAGAAGCACAGTGGCTGCCGCACCAATAAAAAAAGTGGTCATATACTTCACTTTACTGGCTTGTTGATCGCTGTGCAGAGCAGAAATAATGCGCTTTTCAAAATCATCACTAGGTTTTTGCTGTGCCAGAATATCGACAATACCAGCCCGCACCGAAAGTATCTGCTCCCATTCACTCTGACATTGATCACATTTACTAATATGGCCAGCCACCATAGCAGCCGACTCATTAGCAAGTTCGTTATCACTAGCTGGCCCTAACAGCTCTCGGGCTTGTTCACAATTCATTTGGGCCTCTCTTTGATTGTTCTTTCTTGCTAGCTTTATCAGGCTTTGTATTAGTCTGCTCGTCCGAGTTGCTACCCGTCATCAAATCAAAAAGGGCCTTGCGTGCCCGCGACAGACGAGACATAACCGTGCCGACAGGAACACTTAAGTAATCGGCAATATCTTTGTAAGACATATCGCTCACTTCTCGCAAAAGCAAAGGAGCAGCAAAATGCTCGGGCAAATTAGCAATTCCAGTAGCCAGCAGCTCATATTCAATTTTGCGCGACGCCACTAAGTCTGGTGTCTCCCTGCTATCAACCAGCAGGTTTTCTAAATCGTCGTCTTCTTCAATGGCTTTATACTGAGGGCCAGCAGAAGCTTGACGCACAATATCTTTGATGGCATTGGCGAGAATGGCATAAAGCCAGGCTTTTTCATTGCTACCTTGCTTAAAGCTACTGAACGAGCGAAAAGCCCTAACGAATGTGGTTTGCACAACATCCTCAGCCTCTTCATGCTTGCGCAAGCGCATAAAAGCATAGTTATAAAATTCGCGCGAATAGGCCCTAACCCAGCCTTCCACTGTCTTTTTCTTAAAAGCATTTTCTTGAAAAAACATAGCTATTACAGATGACGGCGAGGAACATGGCAGCCCTGACCAGGATGCTTGGCAAAGTAATCTTGATGATAGCTCTCAGCAGTATAGAACGTCTGCAGGGGCTCAAAAGAAGTGACGATTTTGCCATCAAACTTGCTTTGCAGAGAGGCAATTGTTTCTTTGGCCTGCTTCAAATCGGCTTCATCAGCATAGAAAATTGCTGAGCGATACTGGTCACCAATATCTGGGCCCTGACGATCTTTAGTTGTGGGGTCATGAATAGAGAGAAACTCTTTGACAAGAGCCTGGTAGCTAATCACCTTAGGATCAAAAACTACTCTGACAGCCTCGGCATGCTTGGTTGAATGGCTGCAAACATCACTATAGGTTGGATCTTTAGTGATACCGCCGGTGTAACCAACCACCGTGCTGCGCACACCCTTAATTTCTTTGAGAGCGTCTTCAACCCCCCAGAAACAGCCTCCAGCAAAATAGGCCACAGCCAAGCCTTTAGCCTTCTCTGCTGCATCCTCAGTTACTGAATATTTAGGCAAGTCGAGAGCATCAGCACTTTTATCAGAGGTCGCAGCTCCACCACTTTTACTGGCCGCTGCCGCCGGAACATTGGCTTTAGCATCGAAGGCCAGGGAAGCTGAATTAATGCAATAACGCTTACCACTAGGCCCAGGGCCATCATCAAAAACATGGCCCAAATGAGCGCCACAGGTAGCACACATCACTTCGTTACGCTCCATACCAAGACTACGGTCAGAGGCAACAGCTAGGTTGGCGCCTTTGACTGGATCAGTAAAGCTCGGCCAGCCAGTGCCTGAATCAAACTTTTGGGCTGACGAAAACAAGGTGCCGCCGCAAGCAGCGCATTGATAATTGCCTTTATCGTGATTGTTCCAGTACTTGCCAGTGAAGGCCATCTCAGTGCCTTTCTCACGAGCGACGCGATACTGTTCAGGAGTGAGCCTTGCCCGCCATTCCTTATCTGTCAATTTCCTCCATTCAATCTTAGGTTTATCGGTGTCAATGTTTTTGCTCATATCTGTTGGCTTTTGCGAAGCTCCAATTGATGGGGTCGAACAGCCAGATAGACAAATAGTAGTTGTAATGGCCCAAAACATCGTTCTTTTATAGATAGTCATCGATCACCTTTCCAAATTTGTCCTGGCTGGCAGAAGCGCAAACGCGCCGTTAACTCTCTATACTTTGCCGCCCCAGATTTTATTCCATGAAGTTCTGGTGAAGTAAATTCTATTCGATTTAATGGCTTTGCCCCCGCTGAAAAAAATTTGTTTTGGTGGCGGGAATAAAATCAGAATTGCATCGGTTTACGAAATATCAATCACTTCACAGGAGATTTTTCGGATGCAAGACAAAACAAAAGCAAAAGTAGCCGCAGCACTAGCAGCAACCCTAGGGCTCGCCATACAGGGTTCGGCCAATGCCGCCTCTAACCAAAGCTTGCGAATCTTGGAAAAACCATCACTTTTAAAAGTAAACCAGGCTGAGACTGCTGAGCAGTTTTTAGCCGACGATAAATCAGACAAGAAAGCCAAGGGCAAAGAAGGCTCCTGTAAGGGTAAAGAAGGCTCCTGCAAAGGCAAAGAAGGCTCCTGCAAAGGCAAAGAAGGCTCCTGCAAAGGCAAAGAAGGCTCCTGTAAGGGCAAAGAAGGCTCCTGCAAAGGACACGAAGGCTCTCACTAATCCTCAAGGCAAGGAGGAAGGCTAATACTCAGGTCATAAGCCTTCCTCTTTGTATTACTAAACAATTTTGTATTACCAACAATTAGCTAAAACAGGTTGATCAGGTGGCGAATTGATACGGCACAATATGTGGCGCAAACTTAGCTGGGTCGCAGCTTTCGTTGCTATTACTCTAACGACAAAGCCAAGCTTTGCTGAACAAGAATCAGTCACACCGGTACTTGTGGAACTTTTCACATCAGAGGGCTGCTCAAGCTGTCCACCGGCCGACCGGTTACTGGCCCAACTCAAAGACGACAGACGCGCAGACTCGATCAAGCTAATCGTCCTTAGTGAGCACGTCAACTATTGGGACAATCTCGGCTGGCCAGACCCGTTTGCCAGTCAGACATTGACTGAGCGCCAGCAGCAATATGCCAAACACTTCAACACAAATTGCTACACTCCACAAATGGTAGTTGATGGCACCTTCGAATTTGTGGGCTCGAACAGCCATTTGGCGAACGATGCGGTAAACCAGGCAAGCAAAGTTACTAAGGCGAAGCTCTCGATCAAGGTTAGTGCTGCAACAAGCGACAGCGCACAGTTATCCGTTGATTTCAAACCTTCCAGCTCTAAAACTCGAGCAGCAGAGACTGCCGAACTGTTTGTGGCTGAGGTGGCCGACAACCTATCCTCTATGGTCAAGTCCGGCGAAAACAATGGTCGCCGGCTCAATCACACAGCGGTAGTTTTAGGCCTAAACCACCTCAAACAGATAAATGGCAACGAGCCCTTTGCATCGACAGTACAGATCAAAAGAAACAAGAATCAGACAAGTAGAAAGACCTATTTTGTCTGCTTTGCCCAAATGTCTAACTCTAGGAAAATATTTGCCATTGCCTCCAGTCAATAACAAAGACAGCATCGAGGCAAAACCTAGAAACTTAGCCACCAAGCAGTTAAACTCTATGCTTATCTTCAACTGCGGTAACGAGCAATGGTGGCATGGTTGTTTTGGCCCACAATAATTTTCACAGTATGCGCTGTCAATCTGAGCACGCCGCCAGTGAGCAGTTACATTGACGACGACAATCCGGCCTTTGCCCGCTTACCCATTTACCCGCTGATTCTAGAAGGCAAATTTGAGCAAGCCATAACCTGGCTAGACCGCTCTATCGCCAAAGAACCTAAAAATATTACCTACCTGGAGTGCCGAGCCCAGTGCTATCACGCTCTCAAAAAATATCCCCAAGCAATTAAAGACTTTACTGGCTGCATCGCCCTCTCTCAAAATAACCTTTACCTGCACTACGATCGCGGTCAGGCCTACTCAGATATGGGAAGTTTTGAGAAGGCCCTGGAAGATTATGAGCGGGTGATTCAACTGGCGGGCACCGACAAAACGCAGTTGAAGCGCTTCTACCGGCTCAAAGTCAATGCTCTAGAACATCTGAATCGCACTGCCGAGGCCGAGATCTGGTGCTCAAAAATACTGGCAATAGACAGCAGCAACTTTGAAATTCTCTCTAAACGAGCTGGTCTGAGACGAAAGCTCGGCCGCACAAAAGAGGCCATCGCTGATTACACTGCGGTGCTCAAATCAGTGCCCGATGACGCCACTATGCTCAAGCAGAGAGGAGACACTTACTGCGAGGCGCAAGATTGGAAGAAGGCAATTGCTGACTACTCAGCCGCCATAGTGGAAGAACCTGAGTTGGCAGCCTCGATTTATGGGCCTCGGGGCAAAGCCTATTTGAAAATCGGCGACAGCGCGAAAGCCAACGCCGACCTGGAAAAGGCAAAAAAATCAAAGCAGTGAGCTAGCCGTGCACACCTGCGCGAAGCCTTCATTGCAAGGATTTTATTTAGATAGCGTTGTTTCTATCCCGCGCGTACGCGTAGGTTAAAGACCTCATTTCTTCTACACACAAACAGAATAATCTTTAAGACCCAAGAACCACCGACTAACCAATAGCCCCCTATGCGCACTAGAGTGTTCCCAAGACAGACCGCCCTTCAAGGACCGTCGCAGCTCTAGCCTCCTATCTCATCAACGCTTAGCATCAATGGAGCCTCCTATGGCCGATATCCACACTGCAACACTGGAATATGAGCGCTGGTTCAGCAAGCACACAAAAATCGTGCAAGCCGATCTCGACCAGAAGCACAAGCTCATGCGCACCAGCCCTTTCATTTTGCTTCGAGGAACTTTCTACCGCTGGGCCGAACTCTTTCCGGCAGCACTGCCCGAGTTGATGAAAGCCCCGATTGTTCTCTCCGCCGGCGACCTCCACATCGAAAACTTCGGCACCTGGCGCGACGCTGAAGGCAGACTCAACTGGGGTGTCAACGACTTCGATGAAGCCCATCCGCTGCCCTTTACCAACGACCTTGTCCGGCTGGCTACCTCGGCGGCATTTGCCATCGAAGACGGCAAGCTCTCACTCAGCCTCAAGGCAGCCTGCGACATCATCACGAGCGCCTACCGCGAAGCTCTGGTGCGCCAGGGGCGCCCCTTTGTCCTGGCAGAAAAGAACCGCGACCTGGGCAAGATGGCGCGCAACCGCCTGAAAGACCCCCGCGACTTCTTCGAAAAACTCGACAGCCAAGCCAAGACTTCAAGCCCCGTGCCTGCTGTCGTGGTCAAACTGATCGACCAGGCCCTGCCTCGCAATGCCTCCAAGCCTGTCTACTTTCAGCGCCAAGCTGGAGTTGGCAGCCTGGGCCGGCAGCGCTATCTGGCAATCTGCGATCTGGGTGGCAGCAGAATCGTCCGTGAAGCCAAGGTGATGCTGCCGTCGGCCTGGACTTTCGTTCATCCCGAGGAAGGCCAGGAGCCGACCATCTACCTCAACGAGCTGTCGGAAAAGTGCCTGCGCTCTCACGACCCCTTCTTGCGTGTCGACAACGGCTGGGTGATTCGTCGCCTTGCTCCTGATTGCGCCCGCATCGAGCTGAACGAACTGCCCGATGAACGGGACGAACGCGCTTTGCTTGAGGCCATGGGCGCCGAAGCTGCCAACCTGCACCTGGGCACACCCAAGGCGCGGATGGCAATCATCCGTTTTCTCGACAAGAACAGCAACTGGCTTCAGCCAGCCGCCAAGAAAATGGTGCGCCTGACCAAGCAAGACTTCCGCGACTGGCGCGCCGGTCCGCAAGAATAGAGCTAAATTCGCAAGAATAACGCTAAATTCGCAAGAATAAGGCCGAGACCCGAGACCAAGGGTAAATCGCGCTAGAGAGTCGTTACTCGAGAAACAGCAAGGTGGGCTTAGCCCCCCACTTTGCTGTTTTTTTAGCCATTACTACGCTTTCATATAGTAATAACAAAAGCAAAAAAATCTGCCGGAAGCTTTGCAGCCTGCATGCAGATTTTTCAAGTGTCGTCTATTGCTGTCATAGTGTCTTTATTGCTTGCAGTTCAATTTAGTTGGTTTAAAAATTGCTTGATAGCACCACAAAATATCATCACATCAGCAAGGTCGACATTGACATGACTAGAGCGCGGACAAACAACAAAGCGCTTGGGAGCTAGAGCGCGACTGAACATTTCCTTTGAATGGTCAATGTCGATGATACTGTCCATAGCACCATGCAAAATCAATAAAGGCACATGGGGCTGCTCCAGAATAGCGACATTATTGAGAGCCGGGTTATGCGGAAAAAGCCAGCTGGGGTAGATTTTGAGAAAGGCCACTTTCTCATGAGCAATGCGTGGCAATGAGGCAAAACCCGATTGCAGAATCAAACCTTTAGCAGCTCGCAGAGAGGAGACATGACAGGCCACTGTGGTGCCCAGGGAGATGCCGTAGATGACAATCTGTTCGGCCTTATACCCCAACACATTCACCAAGTAATCATAAGCACTGAGGCCGTCTTCGCAGATATGAGCAATAGTGGGTACTCCCTCACTCTTACCAAATCCACGGGGCTCATAAGTGAAAACCGAGGCACCAGTAGACAAAAGCAATTTGATGAATTCCAGCCTTTTGGGAATATCACCAGCATTGCCAGGGCAAACAAGAAAGACCCGATTTAGCTTAGAAAGTTTGGCAGAAGAAATTTTGCTGACACTATCTGGCAATCTAAAAATCCAGCCGCGCAAATTGCTGCTGTCTTTGGCTTTAAAAAGACATTGATAGTTAGGCACAGACTTGAAGCTATCCAAATTCTCAATGTCGAGCTTTGTGCCCCGTTCTTTGTCGGGATGGAAAAGTTTGTGGGTGTATAGCCCAGGTAGCATGCGAGGAGAAAGCGCTAAGTAGAGAATGACCAAAACGATAAGTGTTCTGGTCAAGCGGCGCAGCCATACGAAAACTCGCAATGGTCTGATGCCATTTGATTTTGACTTCATAACTTTAGGTTTATAAGTGAAAGAAATGCGAACGCTTAAGAGTGCCGTTCATCTTTGAAAATAGCGCTGATTAATGCCCACATGGTGGCAGCGCATAGAATAATTACTACGGTGTTAGCCCAGAAGCCCGGCTTGAGATACGCCTGAACGGCCAACATCAGCACCATGCAAATGCCTACGACAGTGAATTCACGTTTCATGATTGCTTTGTTTTAGTTGGTTTTAGATTGATGTAGTTGAGATTTCCTACAGCGAGATCAATTGAATATTTGATAAAGAGATATTCTGAGCCTATGGAAAAGTGAGGGGCTCAGTCAAAGCAATTGCCCAGAGCAAAGGCGAAAAGTCTCTATACATGACTAAAGCAGTTAAGTCGGTACAAGGCTGGCAGGCCTCGCGCGAGGCACTGGCGAGAACATTGTTATGCAAAAAGTCGGCTTCAAAAAAGAAAAGTCAGCGAACCTAGAAGATCGCCGACACTCGTAGAAAACTAAAAATTTACCGTGGGGGGGTGGTGGGGGGAGACAGAGAGAAAGCAGTTTTGTCACTGAAGTATATGTACCCAAGAAAAAGCCAAACCAAGCATATTCTCTACAAATCAAAATCTCATCAATAACTTCGCCATGCTCTGACCAAAGTAGCGAAATGTTAGAGAACCATTACTCTTCTGTTAGCTACATACCGTGGAACGTAGACTGGTTTTATGCCGTTCAAATTTTTCAGCACTTCCTCAGATAAGCGAGAGCAACATGCAAAAGAGTGGAACCCGCAACATTGACCAATCTTTTATTGTTCTGGTGATCTGTTGGCTGGCTCCTGTAATGTGGCAATACTTTTCGACAATCCCACCGAGTGGTTGGAGTTCTGCCTTTTGCTCTGAATCTTCAACTAATAACAGTTTTCATAGCAGACGCGGCCCTGAAGTAGCGGCAGTTTCCTACGAATTCACAACCAAGAACGGTCAAACAATCAATCACACTATGTACTCTCTGCCGGTGTTTACCCTCTGGTCTTTCGACTCAGATCACTCCAAAAACAGCAAATTTCTTGTCTACTACTCACCAACTGATCCCAATCAGAATGTTGCACCTTCAGTTGGCATTGAATTTTGCACCATTGAGTTTTGGAATTATGCCTTTACCGTCCTTCTCCTTGGACTGCTCAAACTAGTATTCACTGGCATGAACCAATTGAGTGGTGAGCCCCAAAATTATCCGAAATGAGTTTGAAAATATCAGCCGAAAGCTCGGGAAGCCAAGCGCCTTACCGGTTACAAAAACAACACCAGTCTTCTTCTCATCTAGGCCGCTGCCAGGGCCTCCAGACCACAAATACTGGCAAAAGCTGCAAGAAGGTGGAAAAACATCCCTAACAGCGCTAAAATCTGGCACATCAGTGCAATTAACACCATCGGGGTTAGTAAGTTGAAAAACGACACCAACAGCAAAAATCTCACCTTGGCTCACAAGGTTGCCGATGAGATGCTCAAACTTGACAAGCATGCCCAATATCTCGGCATGCAAGTGAAGCAAATTAGCCCCGGTTACGCCGAGCTTTCACTGGTTGTGCGAGAAGACATGGTTAATGGCCTGGGCATCTGCCACGGCGGAGTTACCTTCAGTCTGGCTGATACAGCCTTCGCCTTTGCTTGCAACTCCCGCAACAACCGCACTCTTGCTCTTAACTGCTCTATCACTTACAGCGCTCCAGCGCGCAGCGGCGATGTTCTCACAGCTGTGGCCCAAGAAACAGTTCTAAATGGCAAAACTGGGGTCTATGACGTCATTATCTCCAATCAGCATATGGAAAAAATCGCCTTGTTCCGCGGCGTTTCTTACCGCACCAGACAACAAATCGTTAACGGCTCAGCTGACGAATAGGAATAGATAAAGCGAATTACTTTGCCTTCTGGCGTCTGTACCAATTGGGGTCACCGCCACCTAATGGCACGGTCAACGGGCCAAAGTTATTGCTTGAGGTGAGAGACTGCCCGGCATGGAGCATCCACTTAAAGCTCTCTTCTAAAGACTTTGGTCGAGCGGCATAGCCATTGGTCAATTCATAGATGGCCCAGTCGCCTTGTCTATACATCTCACTGAGTTTAAGCTCTGGTCTAGCGGCAAAGTCTTTCATATGCTTATCATCGCCAATAATGAGCTGCTTGCGCCCTGATTTTGTCGGGCCATAAGAAAGACCGTCGTCGGGCAATGGTTCAGTGGCGAGAATAAATTGATCAATGTGCGACATGGTATCAACCGGTCTCTTCAAATAATGCATTAGCGACGGCTTGAAGGCGCCATAGAGAGCGATTTCTTCGCGACAGTCTGGAATATAAGAAGCCACAGCTTTCATATTGTCTTGCTTCTGTGCCGCAAAATACTGGAAGGCCACAGGAGTTACATATGAGGTCAAAACACAGATGGTGAGCGCCGCAACCAATAGGTTAGCGCTATAGCGTCGGGCCAGAAGTTCGCGAATTTGAGCAGCAGCACCAAGCAATGTTACTGCACCACCCAGGGCCAAACTAAGTTTTTGGGCGCTGCTTCCTGTCATCAGGAAGGCCAAGAGCGGCAGGCCCAAAGCCGCTCCAAGAGTCAAGAAACAGACCAACCAAGAGACTATGATCAGCCATAATCTATCCCATTTGGCTTGATCATCAAAGGCAAATTTATCACTGGCAGCAGAGGCAAGCTCAGCTTCAGCAGCAGCCTTGGCTAATTCTTTGGCTTTCTTTTTAGTAAGCTTCTTAGTTACCTCTTTAGTATCAGCTGCTACTGCAGCGCCTTTAAGCGGAGGCAAAGAAGCTGTTTTAGGGGCCATTTCAGGTGCTGTTTTATCGCCAGCCCTCCCGGCAACAGAAGTATCAGCTAGGCGCGTCATCGCCACCGCAATCAGCACTGTCAGCGGCGCTACCAGAGGCATGGCGTAGGTGTCTAACTGGGTTTTGGAGAGACTGAAAAACAACAAAACAGCAGTAGCCCAAGAACCGAGATAAAACACAGCTCTATTCTGCAACAAATCGAAATCAAGGTACTCAGCCTGCAGAGCGTCTTTGTCGTCTTGAGCTGGATCTCTCTGCTTCATATCTTGAGCATAAGGTCGATATGATGACTTGAAAGAAAGTCTTGTACCACCAAACCATACTTTTGCCAGGGGCTGAAAGAAAGTCAGCTTAAAAGTCTGGGGAAGCAGGAGAAACCAAGGCGCTAAACCATAAGCTAGTACTGGAAAGTAATAGAGAAAATTAGACTTGTGTAAATTGGTCTTGCCCTGAAAACGAGCTAAGTTTTCGTAGATAAAGAAGACTTGAAGAAACAGGCCCTTAGTCGCTTTCCATACCAGGTAATACCAGGGCAGAACAGCGGCAAAGAACAGGGGAATTCCCAAAATTGGCTTGGTGCTGGCAAACCAGAAAGCCAGACGTTTCCAACCAGGCTTAGAAAGGAGCAAATAAAGCCCGGTACCGATAGCAAATAACAAAAGTCCGGCCGGACCTTTGGTCAGCATCGCCAAAGCTAAAGACAACCACAGGACAATCCACCAGAGGCGTTTACCGGCGAAGACACAAAGAATGAAGGCATAGGCACTGAGATTAACAAATGTCGTAAAGGCCACATCAATGCAAGAGAGCTTTGTATATGCCACTAGAAGCGGTGCACTAGCAACGAGTAGGCCTGCCAGCAAGGCCGCTCGTTTAGTAGCAAATACACTAGTAACATAGTAGCTAGCAAAAACTAGCAATGAAGCCAATAAGCCAAAGGGTAAACGAGCTGCGAACTCATTGACACCAAATAATTTGTATGAACCAGCCGTCAACCAGAAAGTCAAAATTGGTTTGGAATAGTAAGTTTGATAATTGAGGTGCGGCACTATGTATTCGCCACTCTCGATCATTTCACGAGCTGCTTCGGTGTAGTAAGTTTCGCCAGGATCAATAAATGACCAACTGCCCAGACTGTTGCAGTAAGCGCCAAAACAAACTACAGCAAGAATGATCCAGGGCACATAGCCCTGAGTTAGCTTGCTGGCTGCAACACTAGTTGCTTTTTGATTGATGTCAGGCGCTGGCGCCGTACTTTCTTGCACTAGCCAATATTAACACCAGCAGCCGATGAGCAAGACTTACCAAAAAAGATCTCTTGTCAGCTACCGAACAACGCCGCTCTCTAGCTGAGACAACTGTTGCAGGTGTTTTACAATCGACTCAATTTCACTGTCGCTCAATGGGCCACCGACTTTCTTTGAAAAGCCTGGCATAGAGCGGTGACTAGGGCTACCGTTGGCAATAATTTGGCTGACTGCTTCAGCCATACCCTTGTTTGAATAATCAAGTCTGACCAAGCTTGGCCCCACCGCTCCACCGCCCATCAGTCCGTGGCACATGGCACAATCGGCCAGATATAGCTCCTCTCCCACTTTGCCCAAGCCTCGATTAACATGGCAAGCCGCACAACGACCCTGAAAAATCTTAGTTTGAACATTCTTGCCGAGATTTTGATGGGGATTGCGCACGTCGGCACTAACAAAAATACTAAGAGCAGATTTTTTGCCATCATTAGACCTGACAGTAATCTCCTTAGTTACTGGTCCTTGTTTCATTGAGGTGTCCATTACGACTTTGAGCGCTTCTCTGCCACCAGCAGGTATTAGCTTCTTCTTCATCGAAGCCAGAGTACATCCGCATGTTGACTTGGTTTCGTAAATACGCAGCGGCTTATCGCCATCGTTGTGCACCATAAAGTTGCAAGAGAGTTCAATTCCTTCTTCTACTACACCAAAATTTTTCTTTGTTTTCTCCAAGCGAATTGCCGGGCCTTTTATGGCCACAGTATTAGCTATAACCATGACCTTAATAGCGATTTTGTCATTGACTTTGACAAACCCATCTGGATGCAAGCGCTTTAAGGTCAGCCCATAGTGGCTTTGTTCGATGGCGCCAGTGGCCGAGATAGAAAGACTTTGCTTGCCAGCTTTAGTAACCATCTGCGGGGGAGCATTAAGAGTTAAATCAACATTCTTTTTCAGGCCATGCAAGCCAAACACTCCAGACAGAACGTACTTGCCATCTTTGTTTTTACTTACTTTGAGTGAATTAAACGAAGCTCTCGGATAAAGAGCAGTGTTGAAATATTTCGGGCCTTTTAAATCATCGTCACGCACAGCAATGCCACTGGCAAGACTATCAAGCGGTATCAGTGCGGCAACTGAAGCAGTGGTTAAATTCTCTCCGTCAAATTGAACGGTTCCGGCAATATTCTTAAAGCTGCCTCTGGCGCCAATGCGCGAGCCCCTGAAAGCGACAAATTCGACCAGTGATTTGGAACTATCAATTGTCCAAGACTTTGAGCGAGCCAATGCTGGAGCGGCAAACAGCAGCGCGCAGACAGCAATGGAGAAAAACTTGATCACATTGGTTTCCAGAGACTACTGCAGGGTAGCGATTTGTCAGAGCCCGCACAAGCTAACCTCCTGGTGGGGATAGAGCCAGGACACGGCACAAGCTAACATCCTGACCATCTTTCTAAGACAGACATTTCAAGACAGACATTTCAAGACAGACATTTCAAGACAAACCTTGGCCACTACGGCAAATAGTAGCAATTCAGAAAAAAGTAAGCGAGAAGGGCTCCAGTTGGAGCTCTAATCGCTTACTCGAAAACCAACTAGCATTTCTGCTTGTGGTGTTTATTCCGGCTCAGAGCAGCTCTCAGCCTCGCTGGCGGAGAATCTCCCGATAGCTCTTCTCGCCTGTGTAGAGCTTGTGCCAGACCGGCGCCTTGGCGAAAGGCGAGCGAACCCGCTGGTAGTCAGGTTGCGAGATCGACACCTGAGCGAATTCAGACGCTGCGCCATCGATCACTGGCACACTTAGGTCGATACCGAGAAATGACAACTGCAGCACCAGCGGCAAGGTGCGCCCTGGAGTCATCAGCCTGCCCCATTCGGAACGCTGCTCCGGCTCGCCACCAAGCAAGAAAGCCGGATGCTCGAAGTACGAGTCCGAGCGCGAACGCCAGGCCGATTCCTTGCTGCACAGCCGCATCAAAGAGCCGCTGTAGGTGATGAGAACGTTCGATTTGCCCAGCTCGATGCGACGCCCGAGCAAGACCATGAAGGCTACCGGAACGGCCTCGAGCCAGCGCTCGGCCTCGTCGACCACCAGCAAATCGCAGTTGAGGAGCTTTTCGAGCAAGCCCGGGCGAGCTTGCCTGGAACCGACGTAGCCCGGTCCGTGATCGATCAACTGCTGGTCGGCGAAGTGCGCGTCGCAGCCGTGCAGGTATTCGCTGGTCAGGCCAAGGGCGGTAGCCTGTTTGCGCACCTCCATGGCAATGACAGTCTTGCCGGTGCCGGGGCCGCCGACGAGCAAGAGGTTTTCACCCCGGCCGACAAAG
>CALRJJ020000019.1:0-16523 GCA_943367505.1 Flavobacterium psychrophilum
GTACTTCTGCTTATTGGTACCCACCGGTAATTTCAGGTGGTCCAAAAGGCGACAATCTCTGTCCAAAATGCTCGAGCGTTCTTATCTACAAGACTCTCAAGCGTGGCGACCAGGTAGCTTGTTCGTCTAAAGAGTGCGATTTCGCTGAATTGATTACCGGTTTGGAAGTGCACGCTTAAGGAT
Source organism: Flavobacterium psychrophilum (assembly GCA_943367505.1). Classification (GTDB taxonomy): domain Bacteria; phylum Cyanobacteriota; class Vampirovibrionia; order Obscuribacterales; family Obscuribacteraceae. Next base: position 184 of record CALRJJ020000019.1, read on the forward strand.
AGACACGCTTAAGAGTAGATAGGATAAACTTTTGGGCTAGCGTCTTGAAGCTAACTGGAAAAGTTGCCTGGAAACCTGATCGGCATGTTTGAGCACTTTAGCGAACAATCAATGAAAGTAATGGCCTTGGCTGACCGCGAGGCTGCTGCATTGAAGCACGACCGTGTAGGCACTGGTGAAATACTGGTGGGCTTGCTGGTTTGGGCTGAGACTTCAGGCGGGGCAGACAATGCCTTGGCGGAAGCAATTGATAGTAAATCTGAGAATGCAGAGAAATTTCGCATGAATTTCGCTGCTTTCAATCTGACTGCTGCAAAAGTGCGGGCCGAAGTCAAAAGAATTACCGGCTCAGGGGCAGGTGAGAGGGCTTCTGCCTACAGTTTCACCCCAGGGGCGGAACTTCTCCTGCTGCTTGCCTACGAAGAGGCCTTAAACCTCTGTACTCGTCCTGGCACTGAAAAGGTCGAGCCTGAGCATTTGCTGCTTGCTCTTTTGCGCCAAGATGAAGGGGTGGCCTGTCGTATTTTGGAGCGCCTGGGCCTGGATGATTTTAGTCAGTTGCGCTCGGCAGTGCTTTCGAGTTTGGGTGTCAATCAAGAGGAGCTTCTTGAGATTCGCCTTGAAAGAGCGCGGCGCCAGGGCGCGAAAATGCAGTCAGTCGCAGATTACTCGCCTGAATCAAGTGCTAGTGTCGACCCAAAAGATAGGGCGCTTTTGGCCACTGCTGAGAAATTGTTGGAAGATGGCCTGCAGAGCGGTGCCTCATTTACCGATCTGCCTTATTCGCCTTATGCCCTTGAGCTATTCAAGCTGGCTCAAGAAGCTGCTGCTACCCACGGTCATGATGTCGTCGGCAGTGGACATTTGCTGCTTGCTGCTCTGTCAATGCATAAGGGGCTTCCCCTTAGAGTTATGGCTCAGTGCGGCGTTGAGCGCTATCAAGTCGATGAAGAATTGTCCAACATCCTCGGCCCTGGCTCTGGTGTGCCGTCAGATTCTTCTATGGCTCTGAGTGCGTCTTGCCAGAAATTATTGAATTTAGCCGCCCATGAAGCTTTAGAGTGGCATCATAGTTTTACAGGCCTGGAGCATGTGCTCTTAGTCTTACTGCGCGAACACGAAGGTGTGGCCGGCCGCATACTGGAAGATTTTGCTGTGGATAAAGGTGCGTTGCGCAACAAGATTTTGGCAGACGCGCAATTTGGTAGTCTCGAAGGTTAACCTTAAAGCTTCCCTTTTATCATCCGTTTGGATTGGTCATTCATTTTCTGGTTTTCGTTGTTTTTCTGGTTTTCAATCGTGTCTCATTTTCACTAGAAAAATGAGACACGATTGGAAGTCAGCTTTGCGGGTGCATGTAGAGCGTGTTGAAAGAGTTGATTTGATCAATTGTTACTGAGCTTCCTGGCAGAGGTTTCTGCTCTTTTACTGAGCGCAATAGATCACCAATTTCAACCTTCCTAAAAGTTGGGGCTACTCTTGAGATGCTGCCGCCCTCTGAAAGCATTAGTGGCAGAACCTTTGAGGCTGGTTGGTGCAGAAATGCATCTAAAACAGCACTATCAAATTGGGTGCCGCGGCCGCGTTCAAACACATCAATTAGCTTTCCAATTGGAGTCGGTGTTTTGTAAGAGCGGCCGTGGGAGAGCACATCAAATACATCGGCGACGGTGTTGACTCTTGTTTCAATGGCGATTTGTTCGGCACTAAGCGCGTTGGGGCTGCCACGGCCATCGAGGCGCTCATGGTGATTTTCAGCTACTGATGGCACATCGGCCAAGCGTTTAGGGTAGTCTACTTTTTCTCTGAGGATGATACCAGTATCGGTGGCGTGGTGATTGATTACTGCTCGCTCGTGACCATCTAGTTTTCCTGGAGAATCGAGAATCTCTTTTGGCGTTTTGAGTTTGCCAATGTCATGCATTCTTCCGGCCAGATAGGCTTTTTCTACCGAGGCCGGAGGGAGATGCATGCCCTCAGCAATGATTCTGCTCATATCTCCGACTCGGTCTTGATGGTGAGCTGTCAGTGGATGATAGCCCAGCATTTGTTCGCGCAGTTGGGCGTGTTGCTCTTGGGTGCGGATACCCAAGGCCTTATCAATGCTGTGATGCACACCCATATAAACGCTTGAATTGCGGGCCACTTTGACCCCGACAATCCCGCCAGCGCTGAAAATGGCGCTATCGGCAATAAATGCTCCGAGAGCATTGGCGCTGCTTCGCGCCTCTCTGTTTTCGCCAGATTTGTTGGTCCAGGTATCGGCCACAGCGTCGCGGGCGACCTCGAACTGCCTGGCTGAGGTGAGGGCAAATGATGCCGTCATGGAAGCGCCAACGATTTGGGCTACTTCGCGAGCTACCCCAGCTTTTCCTTGGGCCAAAGCTAAGCCAGCGCCAATTAGCATCGAACCGCCCAATTCGGCGGCTACCTGGCCTGGATGGTCGGTGAGCTCGTCGACACGGTTTATCACTCCGCGGCCGACTTCGACCACCAAGTTGCCTTCGCGGCTGAGGCGTTGAGCGTTGGATTCCCCCGAGTCTGAGCTATCGGACGATGCGGAATGCCCGGATGCAGAATCAGAATGTCCGACTGCAGATTGATTTTCTCTGAAGGGCATTAATTTGTTAGCTGTGATTTGGGCGCGGGGGATTAAATTGTCTTCCTGGCCATGTTAGGGGCAATACCAGGGATTGTCAAGAAGTTGGGGTGGGGTGATCTGGGTAGGGGTGTGGTGGGCATAAAGGGAACGGAGCATTATTTTGTGAGGTTCTGTTGATGTTTGAGCGTTTTAACGAGGGCGCTATTGAGACTATTAGGCTGGCACAGGAAGAAGCCGCAGCATTGGGTCACAACCGCGTTGGCACGGAAGCAATATTGTTGGGTTTGATGGCACAAGAAGAAGGCATTGCTGCTCAGGCATTGACTGAAGAAGGTGTTACTTTGGACGATTTGCGGTCGGCAGTGGAGAAGGAAATTGGTCGTGGTAGTGAAAAAGCCACTGATGAAATGCCTTTTGACTCAAGGGCAAAGAGGGTTCTTGAGCTTTCTTGGGACTCGGCTCGTCGTTTTCGCAACGATCACATTGGTACTGAGCATTTGATTCTTGGACTTTTGCGGGTGGGTGATGGCGTTGCCTGTAAAACTCTGCGTAATCTCAAAGTTGATTTGGCGCGCTTGCAACAGTGGGTGCAGGATGAAATTAATCCCCCCGATGGGGTTGTTTAGTGTTGGCCAAAATGGCCATTGAAGTTATGCACGATGCAGAAAAACAAGCTATGGATTTTGGAGCGTGGCGATACTCATTCAAGGCCATGCGAGCAATCGTTTGTGCCGAAGAAGAGGCGCGCAAATTGCAACAGAAGTATTTTGGCAGTGCAGAAATAATGTTGGGTCTGATGGTAGAGGGCACGGGAATCGCCGCCCTGGTGCTGCGTTTGGGTAAATTGAGGCTGGCGGAAGTGCGTGTGCTTGCCTCTCGTAAGCATGTGCCTTGGGATGGTGATTTGCCTGAAGTCATTTTGTTAGACAACGATGGATGTAACTTAGTGGAAGCAGCTAAGGCTATCGCCGTGAAGCGTGGAGAGTCGCATATTCGTACTGCTCATCTTTTGTTAGCGATATTAGAGTCTGAGAATTCCCTGGCCCGGGAGATTCTTGGTCTTCTGCATGCTGATATGTGGTCGATGAAAAAGGGTTTGACTGAATTGTTGGACCAACAAACGGGAAGACGACAGGTAGATTGAGTTGCAAGTTGAGAGGATTTTGCCCGAGTTAAGATTAGTTCTGTTTGCGAGGAACGTTAGTGTTCGAACGCTTTAGTGAAAAAGCTATCAAAGTCATCATGCTGGCTCAGGAAGAGTCCCGCAGGATGGGTCATAATTTTGTTGGCACAGAGCAGATCTTGCTTGGCTTGAGCGGCGAAGGTACTGGCATAGCGGCCAAAGTTTTACGTGCTCACAATGTCAAATTGAAAGACCTAAGGGCGACTGTGCTTAAAATTATTGGCAAAGGTAGCGGATCTGTTTCAGTTGAAATACCGTTTACCCCGAACGCCAAGAAATTGCTTGAGTCTGCCTGGAATGCTGCACGGGATTTAGGACATAACTATATTGGCACTGAGCATGTGTTGCTTGGATTGCTTGCTGTTGACGGTGGAGTCGCTAAGCAGGTTTTGGACAAACATAAAGTTGACCGTGCGAAGGTGAAGATCGATGTTCTTGATTTTGTGCAGATGGCCCACAAGCAGCAGCAGTTAGCAAGCGCCAACCCAGCTCCTGGTCCGGCCAGTGCTCCAGCACAATCTCAGGCCCTAGTTCGCTCAGCTAAAGGCCCAGTTGCGTCCCCGTCAGCTAAAGAGCAAGTCGCGAAGTCTAATGTCACTGACCTCTTTTCTGAAAGCGCCATTAAGTCGATGCAACTGGCTCAGGAAGAAGCTCGCCTGGTCGGCAGTACCAAGCTTGAGCTGCAGCATTTGTTGTTGGGTATTTTAGCGGAGGGCAGCAGCGAGGCCGCTAAACTTCTCACGGCTCAGTCTATACAACTTGAAGAGTTGCGATTGGCCACAATGCCAGAAGAGGCAGAAACCCCTTCCGAATCTACTTCTCAAGATTTTGAACTGTCTAAACAAGTCATCTTCTCAGTGGAAATGGCTTCAGTTGCGGCTCGTACTTCTGGCTGTGCGTTGATTACTCCTGAATTTTTGCTGTTTGCCTTAATAAGCTACGAGGAAAGTCGCGCGGTAAAAGGCTTACAGAAGCTTGGAGTGAACATTGAACTCTTTGCTGAGGAGTTGCGATCGGTAATTAAGTCCTTGTCTATGGCAGAAGCGCAAGCTGCCGAAGCGGCTAAAGAAGCTAACGCAGCCGAGGCAATCAAAGAAGCTGAAGCGGCCGAAGCAGCGAGGCTAGCTGTTGAGGACGTGAGAAAACAAAAAGCGGATGCTGCTACAAGTAGCAAACTATCTGACTCATCCCAATCCTCCCTCGCTCTTACCGAGATGGTCGAACACGCCATTATTTTGGCTACAGAAGAGGCCCACCGGCTTGGTCATGCTGAAGTCGATACTGATCATCTTTTGCTTGGTTTGATGACAGAAGCTGATGGCTTGGCCTCTCTGGCTTTGCATGTTTGGGATGTGAAGACTAAAGAACTGCGGCAAGAATCTGAAAACATGCCCGGGCGCGAAAAGGTCGAGACTCCATGTGAATCTAGGTGTGGTTCTAAAGTAAACGAATTGATTTTGGCCGCGAGGAAGTTGGCACTAGAAGCCAAACTAACCTATGTCGGCACTGACCATGTCTTACTTGCTTTGTTGGCCGACGAAGATAGCGCTGGTCTGAAGGTATTGCGCAATCTGTCGATTGACACAGAGCGGCTTAAGAAGATGCTTAAAAATGCTAATTTGCCTCCGCGGATTGACGCCAAGCATTCATCTTTAGTGCCTCTTGCAAAACAGAGAGGCTTTGAGCGCTTTTCTGATGAAGCATTAAAAGCATTGATGTTCGCTAAAGAAGAGGCTTTTAGGCTGGGCCATTCACGAATTGATTCGCAGTTTCTGTTGCTTGGTATTTGCGACGAGCGACTAAACAAGGGTGCTGATCGACTTAGAAAGATTGGTATTTCACTAGACGATCTTCGCTTTGAAGTTGAACATCTCACCGGATATGGCGATGGAGATTGTGGCAGTGGCTTTTCTTTTGGCGAGCACGCCCTGCAAGCTATTCGTTGGTCTTTTGTTACAGTGATTGCCGCTGGCATTGAAGTAATTAGACCTGAACATTTATTCGTAGGCATTATTCTTGAAGAGAATGGGCCGGCCTTCGCCCTATTGCAGCAATTCAAGGTCAGCATTGATAGATTGCGAGCGAGTACGGCTATCAGGCTTAGAACTGATGGAAAAGATTCGGTCACTGCCTCTGGCAGAGACCAAGTTCGAATGCTTTTTGAATCAGGTGATGCATCTATTTGTGACTTACTTAGTCAGGGAGCTTTTAACTCGATACTACGCGGCCAGCTAGAGGCCAAGGCTCTCTCTCAAGAATTGTTGGAGCCCTGCCATATTCTACTGGGAGTGTTGGGCGAGTCTACTGGCCTGGCGGTTAAAACAGCCGAACTTGTAGGGTTAGAGGTCAACCAACTGCGCCTCGGAGTTCAGCGTCTGCTTGGGAAAATTATCTTAAGTCCAGCAGAGATTTCACTGTCAACATATAGTCGTTCGGCCTTGGCTAATGCTCGTGTTTTGGCGGAGCTGTGCAAGAGTGATTTGATTGAACCAGATCACCTGTTCTTTGCGATACTCAAAGATAGCTCTTGTGTCAAAATTTTCAACGATGCCAACCAGGACTACAAGAAGTTTTATGATACTGCTCTAGAGCTATTAAAGGCTGATAAGCCAAACTTGTTTGCCAGAGAAGAAACGGCTCTCGAAGGCTCGGCTGCACCACCATTTGTAAAGCTGACTGACAATGATATTGATCAGCTCTTCAATCGAGCCGCAGGTAGTTCTGAGCATCTCGCTATGCGAGTTTTTAGCTCTACTGCTCAGAATGCCATTCGCCTTGCTGTAACTGAAGCTAGGCGTCTTGGTCGAGCCCAGGTGGGCACTGACCACCTATTGGTGGGAATTCTGTCTGGACAAGATAGTGTGGCCGCCACAGCCTTAGAAGCAATTGGTATTACCCGTGGTTCACTGCGTGCTGCCATTGAAAAAGAATTTGGAGTTGGTAGTTCATCATCAGCAGAAGACTTGCCTTTTAGTAAGAATGCCATACTAGCCTTTGAGAAGTCTTTTGAAGCTGCGAAAAGTTTTGGGTTTGATACCATAGGCACCGATCAACTGCTCATTGGCATTCTCAGTCTTCAGAAGGTTATTGATCGTGGTTCGCTTAGTCGAGAAGACTGCGCTGGTATAGTGGTTCTGCGCAGTTTGGGTGTTGATCTTGGCTCCTTGCGACAACTCGTACTAAATAAACTCAAGGCGCCCGATCTTGATGTTGGAGCCGTTGAAGCCCGAGCTTTGCCTCAATCAAAGAGATTGACGTACTCTGACATAGCAATAAAGCGCTTTGACAATTTTGCTGCAGATGCCCTTAAGGTGGTCATAGTCGCTCATGAAGAGGCCCGCGAGAATCGTCTTAGCTTGGTTGGCCCTGAGCAAATTCTGTTGGCTCTGGTGCTTGATGCAGAAGGAAAAGCTGGGGCTATTTTGAAGACCTTAGGGGTGACAGCTGAGAAAGTGCGGGCTGAGATCGATAGGTTTGTTCAGACCGGACCAGGTATTTCACATAGCGATGAGCCATATACTTCTGAAGCGATAGCTGTGTTCCATCTCGCTAGGTGTGGTGCCACCTTTGTCGAAGGAAAAGTAGGCACTGAGCATTTGTTATTGGCCATAATTACCAATCAGAGGTATCTTGCCAGCATAATTCTTGAACGGGTCGGTGTTGATGTGGCAAAGCTTCAAGAGATCATGGCTGATGAACAGACGGCTCTTTCTGAGTTGGTCGAAAATGATTTATTAGAAAAGACAACTGCGGCTAAGAGCCGAGGTGAAGTTGCCATCGAATCTTTACCAGTTGTTGATTACAAGGAAGCTTTGATAAAGTCTGGTGATCAGTCACAAGTACTTGATCCGGGACAGGGTCTAGAATCGGTGCACGAGATGCTTCGAGAGTTGACTGAAGAGAATACGAGTGAACAACAAGAAGATGATTGGGCGGTTCTTAAAGAGCGTTTCACGGCCAATCTTCGCACTGCAATAGACTTAGCAAAAACAGATTCGTGCAACCGCAACAAAGGCATTGTTGATGCACCGCAACTTCTGTTTGCTCTCTTAAACTTTAGTTCGAGCTCTTGTGCCAACCACTTAGAAACCCTCAATTTAGATAGGTTCGATCTGCGCGATAGGCTAGGCGAGATACTCCACGTAACAGAACCCCGATCAGCGTCAGCCTTTGTTGGCTTTAGTGCTTTGGCAAATCAAGTTCTCTTGCGGGCCTTCCAGTTGTCTGCCTTTGAAGGCGTTGGCTGGGTGCAAACTAAGCATTTACTGTTGGCATTGATTGAGAGTGACAATGAAAAGTTTGTGCCCTTTATGGCTGCCATCGGCCTGCGCCCCGATTGGCGAGTTAGTGTTTCAGGGCAGAAACCAGCCCCCTCGGGCGAGCCTATAGCTGCTCCTGATTTGTCGCAGACAGCCCTAAATCAAGCTGCGCTTGGTGTTACTGCTACAGCTGAGCGAGCGATGAAGTTAGCCGCCAATGAGGCTAAGCTAATGGGTCACAATTTCGTTGGTACAGAGCAAGTAATGTTGGGTTTGATTGCTGCCGGTAATAGTGTCGGCGGTCAGGTTCTCTTGCGGCAAGGGCTTATTTTGCTGGAGGTGCGTCACCGTGTAAAAGCTATTATCGGCTTGGGTGCTGGTACTGTGGCTGAGGAGCTGCCATATACTCCAAGAACCAAAAGAATGCTCGACTTGGCTTTGAATGAAGCGCAGCGACTCAAGCACGAAGAAATAGGTACAGGTCATATTCTCCTTGGTATTCTGCGGGAGGGCCATGGAGTAGCAGCTCGGGTGCTCACTGAACTAGGGCTCAATCTTGATACGCTAATCGAGGAGACTGAAATTATGCTGCTTGAGGACATGGAGAGAAAAAGCAGTGGCAGTGGAGAGTTTGAGAGGTAATTGTCAGTGCTAAGGTGCCAGGATCGAGAGTGTCACCACCACTGGGTTCAGTTTGTGCATGCTGGCGTTGCTTGAAAGAATCTCTCTGTCGCCGGATAGATCTTCTGGGCTGTTCTTGCCTTTGGCTGGTGCGAGACTAGCAGTGGCACTGACTTTTCCAGACTTAGATTTGAGCAATGATTCTAGTTTGCCACTATTCCAGGACAATACATTTCCGCCGTAGTCCCAGTCAAAGCCTGACATTTTGAAGACCTTGCCATTCAATTTTTCAAGTTCGATTAGCGAAGTTCCAGTTGTTATTTCATTGGGCAAACGCCACAAACTGGGCTGGTCCTCAATGCGAATAACTTCTGGCAGATCGCGCTTTTTGACGTCTTTCCAAATAAATGTCACTCGTTTTTTATGGTCGTTAGGGAAAATGACCGTACCGTTGCTGGTTTCGCCTTCCGCTAGGTTGACTGTCTGGCGCTTGACGTTTTTTGCGCCGAAGTAGGCAATTAAGTCTTTCTCTGATGTTGTTGCGCCTAGCATAGGAGAAATTTTGCTGGCTTGTCTTATGACCAGATAAGGCTGTTGTTGTTCTGCCCCGCGAGCCAGGTTGAAGCTCGTGCTGCATGCGAGCAGCGCCAATAGAGAGGCCGTCGAGACTATTTTCCGCAGCGATATTAGCGACACTAACGACATTGATAGTTCTCCGTGGCAGGTTACATTGTTCCGAAGGGGAAGTATAAGTCATCTCCGATATCAATATCAGTCTGATTGGAAAGTTGTGGCTAAGAACTCTATACTAGTCGAGACTTTCAACCATTTAACAACCATTATTGTGGCTTTAGTAAGACTTGATGTGCTTTGAATGCAGCTTTATGGATATGGCGGACGAATACACCCACAGGGCAGCTAAGTATGACTGCAGACCAGGCAGCAGCAAAAATGCCGCTAGACAATAAGGCAAAATACTCGCTAGTTAGTCTGGCTCTGGTTGTGATTTTGTTCGCACTGGTGTTTGCAGTTATCTGCAGCAATCCATTGATGGTCGCTCCAGGAGTGGCTCTCAATCTTGAGGCCGCTAAGCTGATAGCGCTCGGTAAGGTTCCATACACAGACTTTTTCTGCTTATCGTCGCCCCTGCTTCTGTATGCCAGCGTTGTGCCGTTGTCGTTTGGGCAAGCTCTTGGTCTTCCTCCGAGCTTGGCTTCTAATCTAACGGTCTGGTCTCTTGCTCTTGTTTCAGTGTTGTCGTGTGCTGCAATTTTGTTGCCGCGACAGCACCACAGAGAGTGGCATTGTTTTCCTTCGTTTGTAGTGGCCTACGCCCTGGCAAATGTTCTGATGCTTTTTCAGATTGGCCAGGGTGAGCATCTCGTTATGCTGGCACTAACTCCCTATTTTCTAGTCAGGTGGTTGCGCTGGAATGGCCAGACAGTTTCGAGAAAAGAAGCTATAGGCTCGGGAGTCTTTGCTGCTTTCGCTGTCTGCCTCTGGCATGGCTTTTTGGTCATAGCTGCCAGTCTGGAAGTCTTTTGGCTATTGTCTCTGCGGCGGTTTCGGCCACTGCTCGCCTTAGAAGTTCGCGCTTGTATTTGCACAGTGTCTATTCTTTTGCTTGCGGCATTGGCTCTGCCAGAGGCTGCTAGAAATGAATATATTTCTCTGGTCTTTCCTCTGCTGTCTTTGGGCTATCAGTGTCATGATTGGTCTATTTATGGCATTAACAGTGTGCCTGAGCGGCGCGATATTTTCTACACAGCTATTGCCGCCATTCTTTTTGTTTTGCCTTTCCGGCGGCGAACAAGTTTGGCTGCGCCGCTTGCTGTAATCTTCTTGGTTGGTTTTGCTTTGTACTTAAGTCAATTGAAGGGCTTGAGTCAGAGTGCCATTCCGATGATTTTTGCCACTACTCTTTTGCTCTCGGTTAATTTGAGTATTGCCGGTGCTATTGTTCGACGAATTAGTCGCAATGTACACAGACGCCGGATGCGAGCCTCTGCTGCTGAAGGTTCATCGTGGCGGAATCCGCTGGTTAGTAATTTGGGACTGTTCGCCTATGCAGTCAGCATTCTAGTGCTTGTTGGAGCCTTCTTGAAACAGCAAGAAAGCAAGATTGGTCGAGCTCTACCTTTGGTCGCTGAAGTGATTCCTGGGGAGATCGCAAGACAGAAGTCTGAACTGGCCCCAAGCTCGTCGGGCGAACTAAGCAATGCCCAAGCTTCAGAGCCTGCCAGCTGTGCAGCTTGGCTGGCAAAGTATTCTCGTGAGAGTGATGAGGTCATGTTTCTCACCGATAGCTTAGTGCCGGGCTATCCGCTGATGTTGCAGATGAAGCGCAAGCCCACTGGCTACATGTTGCAGTCTGATTGCCTGGTCGAGCTGGAGGCCTGCGAGCGTGAAAGCCTACAGCCTAAGATGCTTGAGGCGTATGCCGAGAAGCTCTACACTCGCCTTGATGGCGATATTGCCAGTCAGCGAGCGAAAGTGATTTTTGTTCAAGATGTGACCATTGGTGACTTGTTGAAGAAACACAAAGTAGCGGCAACTTTGCTCAAGCATTATGTACTTAAAGGTCATGCCCGCTTGAAGGCTGCTAACGAAGAACCGCTCGAGCACACTGGTTTTAACTACAACATTGGTGTCTTCTTGCCACGAAGGCCGCAACCATGACAAAACTAAGTGAAAAATTCCAGGTCTTTGTGACCACACTGAAATCCTTTAAGTCTATGCCTCTGCCTTTGGCTTTGACGATGGATAATCCAACTAGATACGCTATGTTCTTATTGAGTGGTTTCTTGTTGCTGCTGGTCTTAGTTTGTTTGTTGACCGGTCCGTTGCTGTTTCCGCTGCAAATATCACCGGATCAATCTATGTTCGTCGCCATTGGAGAGCTTTTGCTGCAGGGCAAGCGGCTCTATGTTGATGTGTTTGATGTTAATCCACCTTTGGCTTTCTATGTTCACATGGTACCGGCGGTAGTGTCGAGGTTTTTTGTCATTCCCGCCCCTGAGGCTTTTGGCTTCTCCATAATTGCATGCTGGCTTTACAGCGTGGGATTTAGTTTGTGGCTGTTGTGGCGGCAATCAAAGCACAAAGAGGCCTTTCTTTTTGTGCCGCTTGTAGTGTCATTCTCTTCTTTGACACTTTGGCTTTCTCAGATGGACGAGTTTGGTCAGAGAGAGCACATATTCTTGCTGCTCTTCTTTCCTTTCTTTATAGTCAGGTGGCTGCGTTGGAATGGCAACGCTACAAGCCCTAAAGCAGCGATTGTTGCTGGAAGTTTGGCAGCTATCGGCTTGTTTTTCAAACAATATTATCTAGCTGCGGCGGTAGTACTGGAGCTACTCTGGTTTATGGAAAAGCCGCGCTGGCGTATCCTTGTGGCTCCAGAAACAATTGCTTGTGCAGTTTTTGGCGTGCTGTACGCCGGTTCTATTTTGGCTATGCCGCAGGACATGAAGGATGGCTATTTCTCCTTTATGGTGCCGATCTTCGCTGCTGGCTATAGCGAGTATGGTACTTCAATTATGTTTCAGTTTGTCGGTTGGGCCCAGATGTGGAATGACCGCATCTATCTGCTGATCATTGCCTGTGCTCTTGGTATGGCGATGATGCGCTATTCCACTTTGATTATGCCTTTAATCGCTTTTAGTTTGCTCGGTCTTGCTTCGTATCTGCTGCAGGGGCAGCCCTGGCTCAATCATGCTCTGCCCTTTGTGGCCGGCTCGTACATGCTGGTAGGTGTTGAGGTGGGGATTGCTGTCTGTGTGCTGCGCCAGTATGCGCTCATGCTGTTCAAGCGCCCCAGTGGCTGGATTGATATTGTCTGGATGAGTGCGCTTCTAATCTGGCAGGGGCAGATTGCAGCTCAAGCCATTGCAGAACAAAGGCAGCGAGCGGCTGAGGCTGAAAAAATAGACCTTGCCCTGGTCGGCTATAAAGGTGAGGTGGCCAAAGGCGACAGCGAATCGCTATGTGCTGTGATTCTGCGCTATACAAAAATTGGCGACCCGGTTTTGTTTATGACGAGAAGCATCGCTCCGGGCTATCCGCTATTGTTGCAGACCAAGCGCGAGCCAGCGTCTCGCTATCTACACGGTATGCTCTTGCCCACATTGATTTATGCCGGTGATAAGGCCCGCTCAGAGGCGGTTAAGGAGAAAATGAATGGCTTCAAAGCCAAGGTGATTGCGGATTACAAAGAAGATGTTCGCCGCAATAATCCCAAGCTGATACTGATTCAAAGCACCCGCATGTGGGACATTCTGGAAGATTCTAAGTTTATGCAAGACCCGGTTTTTGCGCAGTATCAGTTCGCTGGTGTTGTGGAAGATCATCGTATCTATGTTCGTCGCGATGTTGTTGCTCCGCCCAATTGATCGAGCTCTAGAGCACGATAGTGTTTGAGCCGGACTCTCTCTGACAACAATAGTTCCAAGCCATGAAATGTTCTATGCCAACAGAATGCCAAACTTGCGCCAAGAGCCTGCCGGTAAGTCTACGTATATTGATGACGTTGCACTTGAGCAATTTTTCTTTTCTTACTAGCGGGTTTGAGACATGGCTGACGTCAATACCAGTGTTGCTGATAGAACAAAAGTAAGCGAACAGTTACCTGTTGTAGATTTTGGAGCTTGGACACAAGCAAGCTCCGTCTACTCGAACAAGGGTTTAGCCGCCGTCGAGAATAGAGCTAAAGCACTACCTGCCGGCTTCAACCAAGATTTTCAGATTGCAGGCCTAGACCTTAGTGTTCCAGAAGGTGGAAAAAGAAAATTCGATGCTGCTGCCGTTGCCACAGAGTTGCATCAGGCGCTCAATCCCAAACTTCTCAGCTGGCAAATAGGCGCTGACAGCGACAAGGCTTTCAACACATTGAAGAACATCACTCCTGAGCAATACAAGGCTGTGGACAAAGCCTACAACGAGCTTGTTGGAGCAGCCGGCGGCAGCAGCTCTTTAGAGAAAAGCAGTTCTTTAGAGAAGAAAGCGACTAGCGTTGACGCGCGTTTGGGTCAATTGATTGAAAGCAAGAAGCATAATGATGTTCCCGAAGAGCATAGAGTTACCGGTGAGCAATTGCTCAAAGCCGGTAGCAACCTGAAAGTTGGCGAAATCAATGCTGTTACTTTGGCTGACGGCCGTCGCTATGACGTTTATGTCCCGAAAAATGCTGACAAACGCGCTCCGGTAATTGTTGCTATGCATGGTGCTTCTGCTGGTGATTCAATTGGCTTAATGGCTCAAGAGTCTGGTCTAACGGCCGACGCAGAGCGCACTGGTGCTATTGTAGTCTTTGCTTATTCTAAGCCTAGACAGTTTGATATTGGTGTGACCAATGTCACTGGAGTGGCCTGGAATGCTCCTGGTCGCATCAATTTGCCAGCAGCCGTCGACAACGTCACTGATGATCGCAAATATTTGGACAACGTTTTGGATGACCTTGCCACCAAGTCGAAAACTGCAGAGAAAGTTGGTCTCTTTGGCTTTTCGGATGGCGGACGTTTCGCCCAGATATATGCAGCCGACAGACCTGACAGAGTGGCAGCATTCGTATCGATGGAAGGCACTTGGATGCAAGGCGAGAAGGCACCAGCCATCGCCAAGCCGGCCATGATTGTTCACGGTGATTCTGACAAAACTCTGCCTTACGAAGGCGGAATGGGCTCTGTCAGCCGCAAAATGGATTGGCTGGTCGGTACTAACCTAGAGAAGTCAGCACCTTACATGCAGGCTCAAGTATGGAAGAAGGCCAATCAGTGTGATGGACCAGTCGAAGTAAAGACTCAAGGTGATGTTACTGAGCGCAATTACACTGGCTGTAAGGTCGGCGAAGTGAAAGAGTACATCGTTAAAGGCGGCGAGCACGGCTTGCATGACTACAAGAATGATGGCAGTCGTATGGTTCAGTGGATGTTGGGTAGAGCCGATCGTCGTCAGGCATCATCTACAGAGGGCGCAAAGTTTCTCACCAAGCACATCGTCTCTGACTTGAGCCGTAAGTAAAACCTCCAGTTTCGCCATGACAGTTTATTTTGGGCTGTCTGCTGGGACATCGAAAAGTGAGTAGGATCCATCGCGAGTCTTTCTGGCAGAAACTGGTTGACCGCTCACGCGCCATGCAATTTTTTTGAGGAGACTAACACCAGGGCAGAGCTGTACTTGTCGGAAAAGCACGTAGCGTTTCTGCTGCAAGCATGGACCTCGATATTGATAGAGTGAGTAGAGCTCATCTATTTTTCTATAGAATGCTCCTGTCTTTGGCGAGTCAGGTGTCTGGTCTGATAGCCAGCAGGGAGCGTTGGTGTTTAGATAGATTACTAGTTGTACTATTTGCAGCGCGATGATCGCTAGTCCAAGTCTCTGCTGGTAGCGTTTCCAGCGATATGCAAGAACTATGAGAAGAAAAAACTGCTTAGTGCAGACGGCGTAAACGAAGGGAGGGTCTGGCAAAAGCACTAGAAGCATTAGTGCTTGAATGTCTTGAACACCGCATGGTTTGAATAGTCGGTAAGTAACAAACAAGTACAGAAGAGCTGAGAGGCAAGATGAGATAGTTTCGATTGACTCGCTGTTGAATACTGGACGACCATGTTGTGCGGTGAATCCACCGGTCGAGAGATCAAGTACAACTAGAGCCAAGGCCCATTTTAATGGCTGTGCGTAGGTGGTTAAGAGCGGTGTGAGATTATTAGGCTTATTCATTGTACTGGTACTATTTGTGGTGACTAACTCTGGTCTCCCGGAGTTTTCGCTACTTTTTAGTTGGCGAGTGGTCCTTGGCTCGCCTCGATACTGTATTTCCCGGTTTCCGAGCGCGTTACTTGAACGGGAGCTGCTGAGGTCATTGCGTCTATTTCTTTGACTGTTCTCAAGCCTGGACAGGCAGGAAGTATCCGAAATAGTCTGTAAGTTGGGGGCAAGCGCCAGCTACTGTCAAAGCGATACAACTCGTAGAATTGATCCGTGCACGAAATAAGTTGTCCAGTTTTTGTAGTTGCCCTGGCGCTGTGCTGCGTGGAAACAATCGATAATATTGGTGTCGGTAGTGCTATTACCGCTAGAGCTAACAATGAATACATTTCTTTGCGCCTTAAACCGCCTTGCAAGACAACCAAAGCAACAAGTGTCTGCTGGATCAAGAAATAGGCAACTGTCTCAGTTTTTGGGAGTAAAAGGAGGAGCATCATCGCCTGTATGGGCTGAACACCCCGTGGTCTAACGAGGCGATAGATCACAAACACTAGTAGAAAAATGGACAATGATTTGCAAATGCTATCTGCTGTTCCACTTTCAAGTTCCCAGTAACCTTGATTGGCAAAGAAGCTAGTGAGTATAAGGTCCAAAATGACAAGGCCGAATGACCATTGCAAGACGGAGGCATTCTGAGTGAGAAACGCTGGAGACAAACTCTTCATATATTAGCTTTTCCTCCGCGACTTTCCCTCACCACTTTTAGTCTTCCCACCCGGACGCACTGATTGTCAAGAAATATACACTTGGCAATAACCGAATAGCCTGTGTTTTCGACGTTACTAACAAGATTAAGCTGTGTGCTTCTACGATTTAACCTTGGCAAAATTTGCCGCAAGTGGCTGTCAAGCGAAGTCGAAATTCTATTGTAGTTTGTCAAAATTCGCATCAGGGCTTAGTTTCGCGGCTTAGT
>CALRJJ020000020.1:0-16519 GCA_943367505.1 Flavobacterium psychrophilum
CTGTATAGCGAAGGAGAACTGCCCTTTAACGCACTGCAAGGCCGCAAGTCTGAAAGCATTGACTTATCAGGCTTTGAAGACGAAATGGCAACGATAGAAATTGCCGAAAAAGAAAATCGAGTTTTTCTTGGCGCATACGTCGACTTCGACGATCTGCAATTCAAAAATTTGAGGCGCATCGATGGCTGGTAAAGATGAAGCTGGTAAAGATGAAGCTGGCAATAATAATAAACCTATAAAAGAGCCAACGCCGCCAAAACCAACGGCCAAGATGTTTGCCTGCACAGCCTGCGGGGCATCGGTAACGGTTAAATACCCTGGCGCCACCATGTCAGTGGTCTGCAATAGTTGCAATTCAACAATTGACGTCACCAGTGAAGCCTATCGCATTCTCTCCACCTATGTGGGCAAGACCTCCCTCTTCAAACCCTGTATTCCTCTAGGTGCAAGGGGCAAGCTCAAAGGCAAGACCTGGGAAATGATTGGCTTTCTGGTGCGCGAAGACACAGCTAGCCACTATTTCTGGTCCGAATATTTATTGTTCAATCCTTACTATGGCTACCGCTGGTTAGTAGAAGATAAAGGCCACTGGAACTTTGTTCGCACCATCAAGCGTAAGCCAGACGTAAAAAGCCTTACGCAGTATCCGGCAAAAGGGGAAGTAGCCAAACTAGACGGTAAGAGCTATCAAATCTACAACTACGGCACCGCCGCAGTTAAATATGTTTTGGGCGAATTTTATTGGCGCGTTACCGTCGGCACTTCTAACCTAACAGCTGATTATATCGACCCACCGCAAATGCTTTCAGCTGAAAAAGACGGCAATGAAATCGTCTGGAGCTTGGCTGAATATATGGATGCCAAAGAAATCCATAAAGCTTTTGACGGCGCTGATAAATTCCCCTATCAAAGCGGCGTGCCCGCCACAAAGCCACCAACGGAGATGCAGGCCAGCAGTCAGATTAGTACACTATGCTTCATTTTCCTGGCCTTCATTACCTGCGCTCAATTCTATTTCACGAATAAAGCCCCACAGCAAACCGTGCTTCAGTACGATGGCGTATTTACACCCAATCGCAAGAAAGCCGACATTACGACTCCAGTATTCTCCATGGGTGATGAGCAAACTAACGCTGTAATAAGTCTCAGCGCTCCGGTGAGCAACAGCTGGTTCTATGTGGCCGGCGAGTTAGTGAATGATACTGACGGCACGACATTCCCCTTTGAAAAATCAGTTGAATTCTATTCTGGCACTGACAGTGATGGTTACTGGTCAGAAGGGAGTAATACAGCTCAACTTGCAGTCTCCGCTGTTCCGCCCGGCAAGTACTATCTTAATATTGACACCGAGAGTGGTGACTTTGTCCAAACAAGAGATCAACGATTTTCAATTACCGTTGGCCGGGGCTATCCTATTTATGACAATTATTGGTGGACCCTAGTTGGGCTATGCGTGGTGCCCGTATACGCCTTTGCGGCAATGAGGAGTGTAGAGGCTGCACGCTGGTCTAATAGTGACTTTAGCCCCTACCCCCAGCCTGGCCCTTATAACGAGAACTACTAATGATTCAATTTCAACAAGTCAAAAGATCAATTGCGAGGCTTTAAAGAAAAGTATGGTGCGCTTCTATTTAGTAACAAGTGTTCTTCTTTGCGCACTATTTGTTTATGCCGGCATGAAAAGCTGGAAAGTCATCGATCCTTGGGCCATTACAGGCGCAAGACCAACAGGCCCAGGCAGTCATTATCACAAGTAAATTCGGCACAAATAAAAGAGGAGTAGTAAGTGGAACAAGTTTTAACAGCCAAATACGTACTGGCAGCAGTTGTTTATTCAGGCCTTGGCATAATCATTCTGTGTTTATCAACCAAAGTATTTGACATGCTCACCCCCGGCGATATGTGGAAAGACATTGTCGTCGAGAAAAATCTACCCCTAGCAATTACTCTTGCGGCTATGATGATCGCAGTTGGCAATATCATTGCCGCAGCGATTCACGGGTAGTCAACTTGACATACGCTCTGCTAATAACCGTCTTTGTCATCTCGACCTGCGGTTTAGTCTATGAACTAATTGCCGGAACTATAGCGAGCTACCTGCTAGGCGACTCAATCACCCAATTCTCAACAGTAATCGGCGTCTATCTATTCTCGATGGGTGTTGGGTCCTTTCTCTCTAAATACATTGAGAAAAATATTGCTCTAACCTTTGTACAAGTAGAGCTGCTAATTGGCCTAATAGGCGGTGCCTCGGCCACATTGCTCTTTCTAATGTTCAATCACATCGATAATTTTCGCATTTTGCTTTACAGCCTTGTGGCAATTATCGGTATTTTAGTCGGCCTTGAAATACCTCTATTAATGCGCATTCTGCAGCAGAGGCTCGACTTTAAAGATCTGGTGTCGCAGATATTTACCTTTGACTATGTCGGCGCCTTGCTAGCCTCCCTGCTCTTTCCACTGCTGCTCGTCCCTTATCTCGGCCTGATGCGCACCTCTTTTCTCTTTGGTCTATTCAATTTAGGTGTAGCGCTCTGGACCATTCACCTATTCAAAGACGAGCTTCCCTGGCGCAATTCACTAAGATCAACAGCCTTCATTCTAATTGTGGTACTAGTATCTGGCTTTGCTTTTTCAGACAAGTTGATGGGCATAGCCGAAGCAGCCACCTATCAAGATCCTGTAATTTACTCAACCACTACGCCCTACCAACGAATTGTTCTCACCGGCAATAGCAAAGATTTGCGCTTGTTCCTCAACGGCAATTTACAGTTTAGCTCGCGCGACGAGTACCGCTATCATGAAGCCTTAATTCACCCAGCCATGGCCAGCTTGAACCAACCGCAAGACGTACTGGTACTTGGTGGTGGCGACGGCTTAGCAGTGCGCGAAATTCTCAAATATCCATCAGTACGATCGATTACTCTGGTTGACTTAGATAAGGCTATGACCGATCTATTTAAGAGCCAAGAGGTTTTAACACGGTTAAATCAAAACTCACTCAATAACAGCAAAGTGAAAGTCATAATTGACGACGCCTTTGTTTGGCTAAGAAGCACGCCGCAAAGATTCGACATGGCGGTAATCGACTTTCCCGATCCCAGTAACTACTCGTTAGGCAAGCTATACAGCGATACTTTCTACCGTGCCCTTAAAAAGGTGATGAAACCCGCGGGCATGGTGGTGGTGCAAAGCACGTCACCTTTTTACGCCAAAAACTCTTTTTGGTGCGTCGATAAAACCCTC
Source organism: Flavobacterium psychrophilum (assembly GCA_943367505.1). Taxonomy (GTDB): domain Bacteria; phylum Cyanobacteriota; class Vampirovibrionia; order Obscuribacterales; family Obscuribacteraceae. Next base: position 3,247 of record CALRJJ020000020.1, read on the forward strand.
GCCTCCGTTGGCTTCAACACCACTCCATACCACGCCTACGTGCCAGCATTTGGCGATTGGGGTTATGTTATTGGCTCACTAAGCCCATTTAAGGCAGCCGCACAATCGAGCTATCCCGCTGGTTTACGGTACGTCAATAGCGATACCGTTACGCAAATGCTCTGCTTTGCTCCAGATATGCTACCGACAGTAACTTCAGTCAACAAACTCAACAACCAATCACTAGTTCACTTATTTGAATCAGAGTGGAGTGAATATGTCGACGCCCATTAGTCGATCAAGATTCCTCAAGATCCTGGCCGCTCTTGGCCTATCTGCCGTCGCTGCAAAACTATTAGCGCAGCTGAAGTTATCCTCAAGTGTTCTTGATCTTTTTCGCCAATCAAACTATTTTGCTCCTAAGTTTACTTGTCGCCTATTGGGACCATCGCAAAAAGTCGGCCACATGCTGCGAGGCGATCTCCCAACTGGCCCAGTCAAAGAAACGAAGACGACCACAGTCACCATTATTGGTGGCGGAATAGCAGGCCTATCGGCAGCCTGGTGGCTTAAAAAAGAAGGCCAGAGCGATTTCGTCATACTTGATTTAGAACCAGCTGTAGGCGGTAATTCGCGCTCTGGGAAGAATCAAATTAGTGCTTATCCTTGGGGGGCGCACTATGTTCCAATTCCAAACAAAGAATCACTCTATGTCAGGCAGCTTTTCGAAGAGCTAAAAATTATTCAGGGCTATGCCGCAGGCGGTGAAGCCATATATGACGAACTGATGCTCTGTCATCAACCACAAGACCGTTTATTCAAAGACGGGGCCTTTCATGACGGTCTGGTACCAAAGCGCGGGCTACAAAAGCAAGAAGAAGATGACATCAGTCGCTTCTTCGAGAAAATGATTGCTTTCCGCCAGGCCCAGGGTAGCGACGGGCAGCCAGCTTTTGCTATCCCGATTGCCTTAAGCTCCCGCGATAAACAATTCACTCAGCTCGATCAAATTTCAATGGCACAGTGGTTGAAGAACAACAACTTCGCGACAAAACCACTGCTCTGGTATGTTGACTATTGCTGTCGGGACGACTACGGCTCAACAGCTGCATTTGTTTCCGCCTGGGCTGGCATTCACTATTTCGCCGGACGCCGCGGCACCGCTGCCAATTCGGAGCCAAACGCCGTGCTTACCTGGCCACAAGGCAACGGCTTTCTTGTGGAGCAATTGAAGGTGCCCCTGAGCAAGAACATTCAACTAAATACCCTTGTCACCAATATAAAAGAAGTAGACGGCAAGCTCGTTACTACCTATCTCAATCATGAGAACAATCAGTTTGCGTCAATTACATCTGACTTTGTCGTTCTTGCTACGCCCCGCTTCATTGCCAATAAACTACTAGCAGAAAGTAGCGGACAAGCTACCGCTAGCGCGAATTTGGCACCTGAAAATAGTCATAAAAATGCCCTTGCAGCTGCTCACGCACCGGCCTATGCGCCTTCCTATGCGCCAACATATGCTCCTTGGATGGTAGCAAACATCAGTTTAAAGAATCTTCCCGATGGTCAAGGCGTCTTGCCAGCCTGGGATAATGTCAGCTATTACAGCCCATCGCTTGGTTATGTAGTGGCCAATCATCAAGAAATTACCACCCGGCACAAACCAACGGTAATCACTTATTACTTCCCTTTATCACAGCAGGAGCCAAAGGCTTCCCGGCAAGCGCTCTACAAGGCCAGCCCTGAGCAATGGTCAAAAACGATTGTGGCAGACCTGGAGAAAATGCATCCTGGCATCGCCAACGAAATTATTTCAATCGATCTCTGGCCCTGGGGGCACGGCATGGTCAGACCATCCGTGGGAGAAATGTGGGGCGAATCGCGGCAAAAGATGAAAGAACCAAGGGGCAATATATTCTTTGCCCATTCAGATATGTCTGGCATTTCCAACTTTGAAGAGGCTCAGTATCACGGAGTTGAAGCTGCCAAAATCATTCTGGCGAAACAAACATGAACCAGAACCTAAACCAGAACATAAATATGAACCAGAACGAGAACCTAAACCTTGCTCAGAACAAGAACGGCAAACAAGCATGGCTGTCCTCGCCAGGCTGGGACTGTCTTTGGATACTTTCACCAGCTTTCGTCTCCACAGCTTTTGTCATTCTAGCTCGGCAGCAAATGGCTGCCAGTCAAAACATTCCACTCTGGGTCTGGGTCTGCTTTGTTCTCTTAGTTGATGTTGCCCATGTTTACGCCTCGCTTTTCCGCACCTATTTATCACCACAGGCCTTTACCAAGAACCGCACACTTTTGCTAGCCCTGCCTGCTATTGCCTGGATTGCTGGCAGCCTGCTCTACTCCCTTGATGGTATTTATTTCTGGCGGGCACTGGCCTATTTAGCCGTCTTTCATTTCATTCGCCAACAATTTGGATTTGTGGTTCTCTACTCGCGCAATGACCCTCAGCCAATGAAGAAATTCAAATGGCTCGATAGCTGTGCTGTATATATGGCCACTCTCTATCCAATTATTTATTGGCACACAAATATGCCGCGCAATTTTAGTTGGTTTGTGGCTGGCGATTTTATCGAGAGCCTGCCGCAATCCTTTAACAACATATCCTTCGCCAAAATTTTCTTTGTTGTCTATGTACTAGTGATGGCAAGCTACATTATCAAAGAAATTGTTCTTCTAAAAAAAACTGGCTTTTTCAATCTTCCCCGCAATCTCTTAATCGCAGGCACTGCTCTAAGCTGGTGGACTGGTATCATCACCTTCAATTCAGACATGGCTTTTACCATAACCAATGTGGTCAGCCATGGAATTCCTTATATGGCGCTGGTATGGCTTTATCACCACGAACCAAGTAGTGAAAATTACCGAGAAAATGACAATTACAGAGAAAGTGAAAACTTAGCCGCCAAAAATTCCACAGCTCTAAGACAAAGCAGTACGAAACGTTGGTCGAAGATCCTGCATGCTCTCCTCAGTCATGTGATCTTATATTTTGCCTTCCTCGCCCTGCTAGCCTACCTAGAAGAAGGCCTCTGGGACGGTCTAATCTGGCGCGAGCATCTCAATCTATTCGCCTGGTTTTCAGCCTTACCTGCTATTCATGACACGGCAATACTGGCACTGCTTGTGCCTTTTCTGGCACTACCGCAGTCAACCCATTACTTACTTGATGGTTACATCTGGCGAGTGAAAGACCGGAAGAGCATTTGGTCGGCTTAGCCTAGGTTTAGTTAGGCTTAAAATTGCCTCTAAGGTTCTGTCCAATACGGAAGCCTTGAATTAGGTTATGTCTGGTCAATTGGAAAATTTCGTGCAGAGCAGCGGCGTCGGTAATGCCATGCTTATCAGAGATAGCATTAACCTGCTCCATTGCTATAGCGGAAAAATATACATCAACGTCATCATGAACATGACCACGACCTTGATTGGGAAGTTTCAAGATTGCTTTACCAAAGTCGTTGGTAACAGCATCTGCAATTTGAGCGGTAAGAAGATCAGCGTAGAATGAATCGGCCTTTACTGCCATATCTGAGCCCCCATGATTCCTGAGAATCTAAGTTTACGCACCAATCAAAATAAGCAAACTAAAAATCAAGTAAACAAAACCTACATAGATAGAATCAATTCAAAAGATCTAGTTGCCTACGAACTTCTTGAATGTCTTTCCACATCAGCCACTTCGGTGAGCCCACTTCTTTTGAGTCATTGCGCAACAAATAAGTAGGGTGAAAGACAGGCATAACTTTAGCACCGAACTGCCAATCAAACCATGTACCGCGAATACGGCTTATAGGATCCTTAACATGCAAAACTGCTTCAACCGCCGTTGCTCCTGCTAGCAAAATCAAAGCGGGGCGAACAAGCTCTAGCTGGGCATTAAGGTACTTTTGACAGGCTTGAATTTCTTCTTTTAGTGGTAGTCGATTGTTGGGTGGACGACACTTTACGACATTGCAAAGGTATATCTCCTTTTCGCGATCAATCCGACCAGCTTCAAGAATTTTATCGAATAATTTCCCCGACCTTCCGACGAACGGAACGCCCAACTCATCCTCGTTTCGCCCAGGTGCCTCGGCAACAATCATGAGCTTAGCCTGAGGATTTCCGCTAGAGAAGACAACATTTTTACGTGTTTGACAAAGCCCACACTGAAGGCACGCTCTAGCCGCAGACTCAACCTCAGCAAGGCTTTGCCAGATCGGTGGCGGCGCCAAGTGAAGCTGCTCAGACATTATTGGCCTCTAAAAACTTATTAAGCAAAAGAGCCAGAAGTAGCGACATCAATAGATACATTGGAGACGGGGAAGTTTTGTTGCGGAGCCGCTTCTAGCTCGGCAATATCGAGATGCTGAACGATGCCAATTTGGGCACCTAAACAGAGAGCGGCGGCCTGAGCAAAGTCAGAGGCATTGCCAGTGGTGAAGAAGCGAAATGCCTCTGTGCAATAGTCATTGCTTGACTCACTCGTCGACACTACCAGTGGTGCTGCATCATGGCCCAACAACTGATAAGCCAGAGCATGAGCTGGATCAATCAGCTTCAGCCCATTAGGGAATAGTTCTTTTAGTTCAAGCGAAACAAGACTTTGAATGCGATCGGCAACGAAAGGGTAGTGCGTACAACCAAGTACCAAGGCATCAACCCCGGCTAGTACTTGCAAATACTCAGTCAAAGCCAGAGTAAGGGCAGCTTCACAGTCGGCTTCACCCAAACGTCCACTTTCAATTAGGGGCACGAGTTTAGGACAGCCAAGCTCCTGCACTGAGCCCTGGTAGCCCCGGCTTACTAGAGCCTTAGAGAAAGCCTGACTATTGGCAGTATTAATAGTAGACATCACGCCAATTGCCTTAGGCGGATTGGCCACCAGCCATTCAGCAGTAGGCTCGATCAAATCATAGACTTTCAGGCCAGGCAGACGCGAGGCCGCCTGTACAGCAGCATCTTTGGCCACAGCGGCGCTCGTATTGCAGGCCATAACAATTGAATCGAGCTGGAATGAAGTTAGCCAGCTAACAATTTCATCGACAAAAGTAGCAATCTCACCTTTAGCTCGATTGCCGTAGGGACAACGAGCAGCATCACCAAGATAGACAAACTCAAGGCCTTCGCCCTGAGTGACAGAAACTAAATGGCGCAAGACAGAAAGACCACCAACTCCAGAATCAAAAAGCCCGACTCGCTTGGTTGTGCGCTTGTATAAATGGTCTTCAGTAACTTTCTTAGTCAATTTAGCTATCAACTTCTCTGTCAGTAAGTATCGTCTATTTAGTTGGCTTCCAACTACCCGTTGCTAATTTGGAAGGCTTTTGACCATCACTAGAAGAGCTTACTGAACCGGAGGAATTATTAGCGAAGCTATTCTGCGATTTTATGTCTTGTAAGTAGAGCATAACACCCCGAGCCAGCGCGCTAGCAACCTTTTGCTGGTAATCAGAGGAGATTAACCTGTCCCTTTCGGCCTTATTTGTAATGTAGCCGACTTCTGCCAGTATTGCCGGAATCGGGGTGTGGTTAATGACGTAAAAGCGAGCTTTTCTTACAGAGCGGTCCGGGGCCCCAAGACCGCTTACCAGAGAGGAATGAACTCGATCTGCCAGCGGTCGACTTTGGTCGGTTTGAAAATACGTTTCTATGCCATATATGTTCGAAGTACTTTCAAGCGAATTAATATGTACAGACAGAAACAAATTCGGTAACACTGTATTAGTAATTTTCACCCGATCTTCCAGCGAAACAAATGTGTCGTCAGAGCGCGTAAGCACTATACGGGCTCCCTTACTTTCGAGAACTTTCTTGAGCTTAGCGATAATTTGCAGAGTTACTTCTTTCTCCTGCACATCCCCCCGAACCGCACCAGGATCATTTCCCCCGTGCCCAGCATCTAACACCACCACTGTCTCAGTCGGGGCTCGCGGCACCAATATCGGACCATTTGTTGCAGCGAGGGGAGAAGCTAGGTTACCGCTGCGAGCAATACCAGCGTTACCAGTCAACCCCTTAGCCAGGGTTACAGTCATATAGCTCGAGCCGGCATTGAAAGACTCATCAATTGAGACGGTATCATCAGTTAGTTGCAACACTAACCGCCCAGCTCCTTCTGATTCTCCAGGCAGGCCGACTCGCATAGATGAAACCAGCGGTGAAGTAGAAAGATCAGGCAAAACCGAATTTGCTAACTCACGATACTCAGGCATATCGACAACATAGCGCTCTGGATTATGCAGGCGGAATGATTTGAAATTGAGCTGTTTACCATCAGGCCGCTCCACTCTGAAAATTTCGAGTTTAGCGCCAGACCCCTGAGGGTCAGCTGTTTCTAGAGTAATTAATGGTGGTGGGCCCAGAGGCACTTCTGGCTTTTCTGCAGCGCTTTCTTCAGTAGCGCGATCGCCAGTGACACCGATACCGGTAGCGGCACTACTTGTAACGGCATTAGCTGCAACAGCACCATTGGTGGTGCCCCTCTCGCTATACCTAGAGCCTGTCTGTCTATATCCGGAATCTCGGTAACCAGATTCTCGAGAGGCAGATTCTCTGTACCCAGATTCGCGATAACCAGATTCTTTAAGCGGGTTTTCCTTTATCGAGGGGAAGGCGCTTGTAATCGGTTCTCGAGCACCTAGAGTGGGAGCCAAAGCAGGCATGCGAGCAATTTTAGCGGCAGCAGGCGAAGTCTGAGCGATAGAAGGTGCGAGCGGTGCGCTGACCGACTGATCGTCGTCTCGATGCTTGGTCTGCGGCTTGGCAGACTGTTTGGCTAGTTGCGCCGTGGCGGGCTTAGGCGACTGAGTACCTTCTTCTTCTGCCAACTGCTCAGGCGAGGCACTGAAGTAGTCTTTAGTTTTCGCCCGCAAGCGCGCGAACCAACCGCCCTTACCTTCCTTAGATGGTTCGTTAACAGGTTCTTTAGCAGCAGCTTCTTTAGCAGCAACTTCTCTAGCTGCCTCTGGGGCTTTAGTCGAAGCCAGAGGAGGCATCTGCGAAGCAGAAGCCAGACGCAATGACGGAGCCTTACCAGGCGCTGTTGAATTCTTTTTGCTAGCAGCAAGAGCGCTGGCTGCAGCGGTTCTACTTGTTGAGCCCACGGAAGTGCCAGCGGAAGTGCCAGCGGCAGTGCTAGCTAAAGTGCTTCCTACAGCACTCCCTGCGGCTTTCCATGACAGCTTCAAAAGACCTGGCGCGGCGCCAATTGCTACCTTCTTAAGTACTGCTGGGTCGCGAGCAACAAATGAAACTCTCAAAACACTGGGGCTTGCTTGAAACTGGGCGATACGAATCTCTTTAATACCGGTGAAGGAAGAATTAGTTAGACCCTTCTCAGGTGAATTCAGTCTAATCACTTTAGCCGGTCCATTCCAACTCAAACCTTCAAAATCTGCAGTCAAAACAGTGTCGCCATTGCTACCAGGTAAATACCTGAACTGTGGCCTTCCTGCCACTACCGAGGATGCGATCCTGAGAATGACTTCGCCACCGGCAGTTGTCAGCGAACTCTCAGAAGCCTGGCTAACGGCAACACCCGGTCCACGGTCAGCATAGGTCTGAGCCAATGCACTTATAGGATAGGCAAAGCCAGAAAGTACGACAGTCGACGCTAATAAAGCATAGGCTGAAGCAAAAAATGCATTTTGGAAAGGCCTAGGGCTCATTGATTCCTTGATTTCTCGGGCCTTAGCGGACCCTGGCCACAAATTTTCAAAAGTTGTAGCAGTAAAAGCCTTGGCGCAAGATCTCGCGAGATTTACCAGTTATAAAGAGATCCACCGAAAATTCTAACACAGAGACTGAAACGACCTACTTACAGCCATACATATCCAATTGGCAACTAAGGTAATTGTTCAGTAAATTAAATAGTATTTGGGGTAGGGACTATGCCCTTCCTGCTACTCTAAGCAGTCGTGGAGAACGGGAATATTTCTGCCCCAGGCGATTATTGCCGACAAATCTATCGCATCTTCATCGATCGAGATGGGTGCGCGATTGCGAATGAACTTTCGTTTCGTAGCAAAACTCGGATTGGAATGAAAGGTCGTTGCTGGTAATTCATCGCTGAATTTGCCAAATCTGACTGACATTCAAACAGCGTAACTAGGGAGTAAAAAATGGGTGATCTGCCTCTACAAGTTGCCGTCGGATGCGGCTTACTTGCAGTTCTTTATGGTGCTTGGGCTGGTAAAAGCGTGCTCGACATGAGCCCTGGAAATGAGCGTATGCAATCAATTGCAGCCGCCATTCAGGAAGGCGCTGGAGCCTACATGAACAAACAGTACACCGCCATCGCAGGGGTTGGTGCCGTACTTTTCTTCGTGATTGGATTTGGTTTGGGTTGGCCATCGGCTGCAGGCTTCCTCGTTGGAGCAGTGCTGTCATCCATCTCAGGATTTGTCGGCATGTACGTATCGGTACGCGCCAACGTTCGCACTGCTGAAGCTGCTAGAAATGGCTTAGAAACAGCGCTAGCCGTCGCCTTCAAAGGTGGCTCGGTTACCGGCCTGCTCGTAGTTGGCCTAGGTCTACTCGGTGTCTCACTCTTTTATGGTGCAACTCACGACGTAAACGCTCTTGTAGGTCTGGGATTCGGAGCTTCTCTGATCTCAGTATTCGCCCGACTGGGTGGTGGTATCTACACCAAGGCCGCTGACGTTGGTGCTGACCTTGTGGGTAAAGTCGAAGCTGGAATTCCAGAAGACGACCCAAGAAACCCCGCCGTAATTGCTGATAACGTTGGCGACAACGTCGGTGACTGCGCTGGTATGGCTGCCGACTTGTTTGAGACCTATGCAGTAACCGCTGTAGCAACCATGCTGCTAGCCCATGAACTCTTCAAAGAACAAATCGTGGCCGGAACTGCTCCTTATGTAATTGAGTATCCACTAGTCTTGGGTGCCGTTTCGATCGTTACCTCGATTATCGGTTGTATGTGCGTTAAGCTCGGTAAGAGCACAAATATCATGGGCGCCCTCTACAAAGGCTTGATCGTCGCTGGCGCTCTTGCTGGAGTAGCCTTCTACTTTGTCACAGACAAGATGATGCAAGGCCTGTCGATTGCAGGAGCTCCAATTCCAGCAATCAACTTCTTCTTCGCTTCTATGGTTGGTCTTGTGGTAACCGGTTTGCTGGTTTACATCACCGAATACTACACATCGACTTCTTATGGTCCAGTTCGCTATATCGCCAAAGCCTCTGAAACCGGTCACGCCACCAACATCATCGCTGGCTTGGCAGTATCGATGAAAGCTACAGCCTGGCCAGTGCTTTCTATCGTTGTTGGTATCCTCGTTGCCTTTGCTCTTGCCGGTGTATACGGCGTAGCACTAGCTGCGATGGCTATGCTCTCAATGGCTGGAATTATCGTTGCCATCGACTCCTATGGTCCAATCACCGATAACGCTGGTGGTATTGCTGAAATGGCAGAAATGCCTAAAGAAGTACGCGAAGTCACCGATCCACTAGACGCCGTGGGCAACACCACCAAAGCCGTCACCAAAGGCTATGCCATCGGCTCAGCCGGCCTAGCTGCCATTGTTTTGTTTAGCTCTTACACCCAAGAGTTGAACATGAAGATTCTGGAAAAAGGTGGCACCGCAATCACTTTTGACCTGTCCAGCCCATATGTTCTTGCTGGATTGTTCATCGGCGGTTTGATTCCTTTCCTATTTGCCGCCCTTGCCATGGAAGCTGTTGGAGCTGCCGGCGGGATGGTGGTTGAAGAAGTTAGACGTCAGTTCCGTGAAATTCCAGGCATCATGGAAGGAACAGCCAAACCAGACTACGCAAAATGCGTCAGTATCGTCACTGGTGCAGCAATCAAGAAAATGATTGTTCCTGCACTGCTTCCGGTGCTAACTCCAGTTGTTATTGCTCTGATTGGCGCCTTCTACTTGAATCACGCCCTTCCTGGACAATACGCAGCCGCCAAAATTCTGGGCGGCATCTTAGTTGGTTCCATCGTTACTGGCTTGTTTGTGGCTGTGTCCATGACTTCAGGTGGTGGCGCTTGGGACAACGCTAAGAAGTACATTGAAGAAGGCAACCACGGTGGTAAAGGTTCAGACGCTCACAAAGCTGCTGTAACTGGCGACACAGTCGGTGACCCTTACAAAGACACTGCTGGTCCTGCTATCAACCCGATGATCAAAATCTTGAACATCGTTGCTCTGCTGCTTGTGACCTTACTTGTTCAATAATGATTTGCATTTGCCAATCAGAATTAACTGGTAGATAAATTGAAACGGCCGGTCACCCCAAAGGTAATCGGCCGTTTTTCTATTTATAGAAGCAGAAAAGATCAAATAACCAAATATCGCCCATCGCAAGATTGAAGTGAGACTGAGACAATGCAAATTCGACTTTATAGCCGCCAAGACGACAAAGAATTCCGCAATTTAATGCAAACAATCTGCCAGTCACAAGGTCTAGAATTTGATCTCGATGGTAAAGACAACGACCTACGCAACGTTGAAGGTAGCTACTTCGGCAATGACGGTCTTTTTCTCGTAGCCGAAGACAACGGTGTCATCCAAGGGTTCTGTGGAGCTCGAATTGAGCCAGGCACAAAAGTAGACACCTCTAACACAGCAAATGCTAGCTTTGCACGCGACACCATGAACATAAAAAGGCTGTACGTAAACCCAGAGATAGAAGAACGCCAAGCCTTAATCGACAAGTTTTTAAGCGTAGTAAAAAACCACGCCTACCAACTCGACTTCGAAACTATTCTAATGCCAAGTTGTCCGTGATTGCCTCTCAAGACTTCATTAGACTATTCAGCCACTAACTACTGACACCATCAATGGTGACTCATAAACTATTAAATCTCTATCGGGTGACAACGATGGGTCAAGAGTAACTAGCATAAGTGAGCCCACTCTCCAATTATCTCTGTCGAAGTGACACCAGAATGCGCCGAGATATAGTTGAAGATATTTGCGACTTACACCTTGCCGGACAGCCTTAATATTTTCAATAGCCTCCTCAATAAACCTCAGCAGTTGAGGAGAAAACTCAACTTTAGCTCCATCTTCTTTTGCTGAAGTAAGGCGTACAAAAAGATTTCCTGGAGCAGAAGCGATATGACCCAAAATCTCTAACATGGTTAGTGCTGCACCCACAGGCCCAGCCGGTTGATCAACTCTTTTGCATATGGCATCAACTGAAACGGGCACTCCCGAAATTTCAGCAAGGATTTTTTTATCCAGATCACCAAGATCATCGAAGCTATTTTCAGAATGACCGTCCTGCTCCGTAGCCTCGCCAGCACTATCATCGACGTCAGACACTGAGACAGCCTCAGGTATTGAAGACGGATGCTCATAAGCACCAGTAATTCGACTACGCCTAATCATGATCTCTGCAAAACTAGGGCAACCTATCTTTTCAGAAACGTCCTCCAAGGACTGGCCACGAAGTGATTCAATAAACAAACCTATCGTGTTAATAATCGCTAGTCCAGTCGATGTAGCAATACCAAAGAGCTGATGAAGCTTTGTAGAAGTTACTACAGCACCATGATCCATCAGCCAAACAGCCCCCAAGCGGGCCCTTACAGATCTACCACCTTCATACAGAGTGCCAACGGTAAAGTGAGTATACTTCCGACAAACTTTGCATTTTACTGTTCGCTCATACCTTTCTCTCATTGCTGCTACAAAGTCATAACCACATCGGCAGGCAAGCTTTCCTTGCCGAACTTGGAGCTCTAGAATCAAATCTATCGCAGCCTCTTCATCAGGCACCCTAGAATTGAATTCAGGCAAGCAACTAGCTATTAGCTGCTCGTTTGCATCAACAATTAGTCTGCGTTTCTGGGACATAATATTCACCTCGCTACTTCACTGCAATACGAAGAGGCGAGGAAAAAAGTTCAATTTTTAGTATTAAATCAGTAAAAATTTGGGCGATTTCAAACTGAAATAGAAACCCATTCGATATCGGATAAGTTTCTATTTCAGAACAAAAGGGAAATCACAGAACCGATGCCAAAGCCAATCGGAGACGAACGATACCGAAATCTTCTATGGCTCAATACCAACTCTAATTTGGGGCAGGTTCTTGCCTAAATTATTGAGTGTTTGATAGGTCAAGGCAGCAACATCAGCACGTGTTGCATTGACATTTGGCTTGATTTGGCTTGGATCGGGATAGCTTACTAGAATGTGAGCTTTAGCGGCCTTCGCCACAGATGGGGCTGCCCATGCAGGAACACTGGAGCCATCGCCGTACGAATTGAGAATTGTAGTATCGACTGCGCCTTGAGCGGGAAGCGCTTTAGCCAAAATCACAAGGGCTTGAGCCCTTGTAATTTTGTCCTCAGGCTTAAAGGTTCCATCTGGAAAGCCAGTTACCAGACCAGCTTGGCTAACCGCTGCTATGGCTCTGTTTGCCCAATAGGATGAAGAAACATCGGCAAAACTAGCAGGACCAGAGGCACTCGGTAGATTTAAGGCCTTAACTGCGATTGCTGCGAATTGAGCGCGAGTAATGCCGTCATCGGGCTTAAACGAACCGTCGGGAAAACCGCCGATGATACCACGTTGAGTCAATTGTCCGACATACGACTCGGCCCAATGGCCCTTGGTGTCGAATGGTACGCTCGAAGACGAGAGTGGCGGAGAGGCAGGTGCATTAGCAATCAATCTCGTAACATCAGATTCGAGGGCATCGAGATCACGATTAACTTTCATCGATTCCCAGTCATTTAGTCCGCCGTCTGAATTGCGGAAGGAACTAGCGACAGCATTTATGCGCGCGAATTCTTTTCGCATATCAGTGAGTTGACTAGATGTGAGCGTTCCTGATGACTCTGCCTGGTTGAGTTTATTGGTAATAGCGAGCTGTTTCGCTTCAATATTTGGCAAAGGCGCGAGAGTCTTTTCAAGCCTTGCCGACACATCATCATACTCTCTGACAATTGCCATAACTTGTTGATCGGTGTACTGATTACTGCCACCTCCCATGGCCGACTCTAATCGACTGGCACGAGCGAGATCCCGTCTGAAGTCGTCAGCTTGATCAGCATTCAAACGCCCAGAAACTAAACCGTCGTCAATTTGTTTGGCCAACTTTTCCTTCTTAGCACTCAAATCTGGCAGCGCTGCTAAAGAATGCTGCAGACGACCACTGATCTGCTCCAAATCATTGGCGATGGAGAGTGTCTCACTGTCTGTAATTTGGCCATCGGCACGGTAGAGTCTCTCTCTTGCTGCAACTCTCTCTAGCTCAGTGCGCAACTCTTGATAGACGCTTTCAGTGATTCGCTGATTTGCTCGAGCTTGAT
>CALRJJ020000021.1:0-16509 GCA_943367505.1 Flavobacterium psychrophilum
AATGGTTGGAGCGTTGATATAAACAATGCCTGATTCAAGATCTTCCATGGCCATGAAGGCGCGGTTAACGTCTTTGGTGTACATAGAGAGTGATAGACCGAAATCAGTTCCGTTTGCTACTTCGAGAGCTTCTTCAAAGTTCTCAACTGGAATAATGCAGGTTACCGGTCCGAAGATCTCTTCTTGAGCAATACGCATGCTGGCTTTTACATCACAGAATACGGTTGGCTCATGGAAGAAGCCTTTAGCAAAGACACCTTCAGTCAGGGCATTGCCACCACAAAGAAGCTTGGCGCCTTCTTTTTTGCCAATCTCAACATACATTTTTACTGTATCGAGTTGACCCTGGTTAACAACTGGACCGACTTGAACTGATTCATCAAGGCCATAACCCAATTTCAAAGCTTCGGTAGCTTTCTTGAACTTGGTGCAGAATTCTTCGTAGCGAGCTTTGTGAACGATGACACGGCTAGCAGCAGTACAACGTTGACCAGCCGTACCGAAAGCACCCCAGAGAGCGCCTTCTAAAGCGAGATCAATATCAGCATCTTCCATAACGCAGATGGCGTTCTTGCCACCTAGCTCGCAAGAGATTTTCTTCATCAATTCGCCGCAACGGCCAGCAACTTTCTTGCCGACTTCAGTTGAGCCAGTTAGTGAAATGGCATGCACTCTTGAATCTTCAACCAGAGCATTGCCCACTTTTGAACCAGAGCCAGTAACCAAGTTGAGTACACCTGGTGGTAGACCAGCTTCGTTGAGAATTTCAACAAACATCAAAGCGCAAAGTGGAGTGTCACTAGCTGGTTTGATTACCACAGTGTTACCAGCAACCAAGGCAGGAAGGGTCTTCCAGCTTGGGATGGCAACAGGGAAGTTCCATGGAGTGATCAAACCAACAACACCGATTGGCTGTCTAACAGACATAGCGAATTTGTGTGGTAGTTCGGATGGAACAGTTTGACCAACCAACCGGCGGCCTTCGCCAGCCATATATTTAGCCATGTCGATGGCTTCTTGCACATCGCCACGAGCTTCTTTAATGACCTTACCCATTTCGCGAGTCATGGTTTGGGCCAACTCTTCTTTGCGGCTCTCTAGCAAGTGAGCTGCTTTAAGTAAGATTTCAGCACGGTGAGGAGCTGGTGTGCGCTTCCAAGCTGGAAAAGCCTTGGCAGCAGCATCCACAGCATCTTTCACATCTTTAGGTGTAGAAGCGGCGAAATAACCAATTACTTCGTCTGTCTTTGCTGGATTGTAAGAAGCAAAAGTCTCGCCTGTTTCGGCCTTAACCTGACGGCCATTGATGTAATTGCCGTAGGTATGTGGTTTTTCAGCTTTCTTTGCTGATGCTTCAGGCATTGTTGAGGTACTCATTTAGATTGTTTCTCCTAAATTGTTGAAGTCCTAGAACTTCATGCATTTTTCAAGTATTTCCAGAGCCTTATCGCATTCAGCGTCAGACATAGTCAGTGGTGGAATCAAGCGAATTACTTGCCCGGCTACACCACAAGTGAGGACAATCATTTTGTGCTCTAAGCAGCGCTCGGCCACTTTATCGGCGTGTTCTTTGGATGGCTCTCCATTCTTATCATTGAATTCGATACCAATCATCAAACCGCGACCGCGAATCTCGCCAATGTAGTCTTTGCCTTTAGCAAAGTCACGCAAACGCTTCATCATTCTTTCGCCCAATTCATGAGCGCGCTCACAGAGCTTCTCTTCTTCAATCACTTGAATGGTAGCTAGTGCAGCAGCGCAAGAAACTGGGTTACCACCAAAGGTGGAACCATGACGGCCAGCTGGCCATTTATGCGAATGTTCGCTCTTCGAGATGAAACCAGCCAACGGCAAACCACCAGCAAGGGCTTTGGCCATCAACATGATGTCTGGCTCAACACCTTCATGCTCGATGGCAAACATTTTGCCAGTTCTAGCAAAACCAGATTGCACTTCATCAATGATCAGCATGATGCCATGCTTATCAGCTAGTTTGCGCAAGCGGGGCAAGAAGCCATTCGGTGGCACAACGTAACCACCTTCACCTTGAATTGGCTCAACAATGAAGCAAGCCACTTGATCAGGATGAACAAACTGGTGGAAGAGCACTTCGATTTCTTTGAAGGTCTCTTCAACACATCTGTCAGCATCGTCTTTAAAGTGTGAGCGGAACTGATATGGAAACGGCACCGTGAAGATAGAACCAGGTAGTGGCTCATATTTTTCACGATAATAAAGCTTGGAAGTAGTCAGTGCTGTTGTAAAAATTGTGCGGCCATGGAAAGAACCACGGAAGTTGATAACGACTGGGCGTCCAGTGACGTAGCGAGCCATTTTGATAGCGCCTTCTACGGCTTCAGCGCCTGAATTAGTCAAGAAAACTGAGTCTAGTTTTTTCGAAGGAGCAATCTCCACCAATTTTTTAGCAAGCTCAATGTAGCGCTGATGGTGAGTTGTAACCGAAGTGTGCATCAATTGATCGAGCTGAGCTTTAGCAGCAGCAACAACCTTAGGATGGCAATGGCCAACGCTGTTAACAGCAATGCCTGTACCCATGTCGAGGTAAGCATCGCCATTCATGTCATAGATGTATGAACCACTGGCTCTCTCAGCCACAATGCGGGCAGAGCGCGACAGAACAGGATTGACATATTTATCATCCATGTCGAGATAAGCCTGATTTTTGTTCTTAATTTCCGCCATCACCATAATGAGCTCCTTAGTTAGCGACCACTATCAACTGGCCTATTCGGCACGCTCGTTGGCGCAGATTCATGAGCCATAAAAGCCCTGTATCCCCCACCAGTTGGCGTCCCTCAGTTATGTAAATGATAGCAACAAAATGTGAAGAAGCTCCTGATATTTAGGATTCTGTCTGTATTTGAGCCGCCCGAGAATTACACAGGAACAGCCACATGACAACGCTTCGGCCCACCTTCCGATGAGCCAGCCATGGGCACAAGAACATACTTATTGAATATCGATCGCCCTACATTCAATTAAGCGAGATTAACCAAACACTGCAGAACCAGCCCACCATCCACAGCCCGCCGCCCATTGCCAAGGGGGCCGAGTTGTTGAACTCCCTCTAATTTATGGCAGTAGCAAAACAGCTTCTTCAATTTCCTTAGCCGATTGATAGCGCTCATCCTCAGCTATAGCCGTAGCCTTAGCGACAATATCGCTAAACTCCTGGCTGACGGTGGGCACAATATCTTTCGGTTTTGAAACAGAAATTGGTTCAGGATCTACACCAGCAAGAAGGAAAAAGAGAGTGGCACCAAGAGCATAGAGATCACTCTGGCTAACGGTCTCACCCCGAAATTGTTCAGGCGGCAAGTAGGCATGCTTGCCCACAACTGTGCCGGTAGTTGTTTCTTCTACTTGCTGCGCGACGTTGAAATCAATCAGCTTCAGCTTACCGTCACTGCGCAAGATCAAATTATCAGGGGTAAAATCGCGGTGCACCACTGGTGGTGACAGGCCATGGAGATACTCCAAAATATGGCACATCTGCAGAGACAGAGAACGCACATAAGCTTCGTCGCAGGCCCCTTTCTTCTCAATCAGGGTGCGCAGCGAAGTGCCATCAATGTGCTCGAGTACAAGATATGCTCGATGATCCTCCACAAAGAAATCAAGCAACTTCACAATCTGCTCGTGATTGAGCTGGCGCAAAATTTTGGCCTCATTTTCAAATTGCTCAAGTGCACTTTTGCGCACCTTAACATTTACGAAAACAGGCAAAATAAACTCTTTTAATACAACTGTGGCACCGCTCAAACGATCGAGAGCAGTATAGGCAGAGCCCTGGCCACCTACACCAATCGCTCCTTCAACTTGATAGCGACCATTTTGTAGCAAGCTTCTTTCAACTAAAGGTTTCAATCGTTCGCGCTTGGGTGGAGCCGAAAGGGCCTGCAACCAAAGCTCGGTGTAACTATGATTAGATGCTGGCAGCAAGAGCTGCTCAACTTCGGCATCGCGTTTAACATCTGGCGCCCACTTCTCTATGGCGCGAATGATTGCTTCTTTGTCATCGACACTATCAATGGAAGACAAATCAAGTTTTCGCACCCTTGTGTCACCTTGAAATACAATCTTTTTGCTGGCAAACAAACGACTATCAGAGGGGTTTTCATAACCAATTAAATTGATAGACCGCCAGGGCAGCTCATCATCAGAAATCCAGGAGCCATGCTTATAGAGAAACTTGATGCCCCGGCTACCGATAAGAAAATGAGTAGGCTTAGATAAATATGCAACAAGAACATAAGCGAAGGAAAGAAATACAGCGGCAAATAAGCCCTGAATAAACATTGAATTGTAAGCAGCGTTGAAGGCAACTGAGTTGATGGCGGCCTGCGCCACCCCAGCAGTAGCTGAAGTTCCGACAGCACCAGCATTGGCTATAACATTAGTATAGGAGTGCCCAAAGTAGTTATACAAGGTAACAAAGGTGCCAAGTAAAAGCAGCGGTGCCAACATGGCCGCTGAAATTATCTTGGCGGTTTTCTTTTTGTCTGCCTCCGAAGAGTTAGCTGAGCTAGAGAAACGCTCACTAAGCCAGCGGCGCAAGCCACCAAAAGCTTTATAGTCCATGATTATGGGATAGTCTTGCGAAAGAAGCCGAGCCTGTTGCACCTTGCTGGTGATAGCCTTTACCATTCTCAAGTCAGCAGCAAAGCTACCGCGCAAAACAAAATTGTAAATCGCCAAAACGCCAATCTGACAGACTGTCCAACCAGGTAAAAAAATCATGGTAAACAATGCTGGTGCTGGCAAGAAAAACAACACAGCCAAATAGATATTGGCAAAAGCTGCCATCAAGACCGGTTGCAGGATGGCAAAAGGATTCAGGTTTTTATTTAGACCTTTTAGTGTCTCTTGCTTGAGACGTAAAAACAGTGTGAACGGTACACCGAGCTGAACGGCCATCCAGAGCCAGAAAAACGGATCAATCTTATAGAGCGACAAGGGATAGTCATCAAGCCTTGGCACGCAAAAAAGCGATACGGCGGTGAGCAAAACAATCATGCTTTCACTAAAAGGTGCCCTCGTGCCGAACTTGTCTGCTGTAATCTGGCTCATGCGATTTAAACAAAAGGCCCAATAGAGCTGCAGTGGCAATAGAGTCAAGAGAATGGCACTCATATCGCCACCGGAGAAAAACAGGCGCAAGAACAGCCCAAGACAAAGCAACCAAAAGCCAGTAGAGAGAAATCGCGGAGCGGCTAACAGTGGCTCTAGCAAAGCACCTTTACCCGACTCAGCCAAACTGAGCCTTGACTTATCAACAAATATTTCTCGACCGCTAGTACTCATGTGGCACCGGCCAGTTTAGGCTCGATCAAGCAATTCTCTAAAGCCAGCTTAAGTTCTCCCGCAGTCTGGTAGCGCTGCTCTGGCTCAAAAGCAGTAGCATTGGCAACTATCTGATCAAGCTCCGCACTTATCTCAGGTGCAAGTTTATTGGGATGAGAAACAGACAGTGCCTTGGGATCTTTGCCCGTTAGAAGATAGAACAAAGTGCCACCAGCAGCATAAATATCGCTCTGCAATACTGTCTTACCGCGCAACTGCTCAGGCGGAATGTACGACTGCTTACCGACTATTGTATTAGTGGCTTTACTAATAAACTGATTAGAGGCACCAAAGTCAATCAATACAAGACGCCCGTCATGGCACAATACAAGATTGTCAGGGGTGAGGTCTTTATGAATAATTGGTGGATTCTGACCGTGCAAATATTCCAGAATATTGGCAATGACAATACCCCACTCAATCACTTGCCGACTGTCCGGGCTGCCGTTTTGTTTGACATACTGACGCAAGTCAGCACCACTTATATACTCCATCTGAATGTAATGTCGACCATCTTCAATGAAGTAATCGTAGACTTTGGCAATATTAGGATGATCAAGCTGACTTAATAGTTGTGACTCGCGGGCAAGATGCCGCTCGGCTTGTGCTTGGGCTGCAACATCACTATTACCCGGAATGACAGCCTCTTTCAAAACCACTAGTTCAGAGCCTTTATTTTGGGCCAAATAAATTGCAGACAAACCACCAAAAGCAAGCTGCCGAAGCACCTTGAGACGGCCATCTTGCAAAAGGTGATCGGGCTCAAGGGGAATAAATGTCGTGGCGCTGAAACGTCTGCTTAGCTCTTCCTCCCACATCTGGGTATAGCCCGGCGTCGATGAATCGTCTTTGCCGATAGATTGCAGGCTCTGCTGATAGTCAATCAATGCGATATCACGCTTGCAATTATTGCCCCAAAGCTCAATAGCCAAAAGATACTCTTCGACTTGCTTGGCTTCAAACCTAGACATGTCGAAAGCGAGAAAACCACCCGAGGTAAAATTGAGAGTCAGCTGTTTTTTTGCACCATCAACAAGAAGCGCTGCACTATTAAGATCTGACCAATTGCGATTGCGCCTAAATTTGAGCTGGGGCAATAGATAAAGAGGAAACGCCAGGCCACTTTTGCTCGCCAACAATCGATTGTCTTCACTTATGGCCGTACCCAAAATACAAACAAAAATAGAGGCAATCAAAGAAAGGCAAATAGCGGCTGTGTCAGCGAAGGCCTTGCCTTCAGGATGCATAAACGTGCTTCCAATCACATAACCCAAAACCGCCGGCGCCACCAAAGCCCAAAATGGGAAAAGTGTACACATAACCGTGAATGCCGCACGACCAACAGCTGTCTTATATTTTGCTTCAACGCGAAGCTCAGCCATGCAATAGCACTCCTCGTCTCACCTGTTCTTCTCCAAGTCTTTTCGCACCACCTCAATATCCGGCCCAGAGCCAGTATTCCGGCTCTCCGCCATGCACTCACTATATAGTTTCTCTGCCTGGGTATGGTCACCAATATCGCGATAACAATTGGCAAGATACCAAAGAGCATACGTATAACAGGCCTCGTCTGGATAGTACTTTTTCAACTCGGCCAATGAATCGTTGAGGTGCTTGATACCCGATTTTTGCATGCCCAAATGACTTTCGGCTTGTCCCAGATGATATTGACTATAAGCCAATTCTCGTCTAGCCGAAGGCCCTAGACGAAGGCACATCTCCATCGCCTTAGTCGCCGCTTCTCTCGCCAAGTCATACTTATCAATGCAGGTATAACAATAAGCCGCCTGGCGATAACGCTCCGCGCGCCAGAGACGATCACCGCGAATCTCGCTAAAGCGAATGAACTCCATAAAATTAACAGCAGCAGCGGCGTATTCCTTCTGCCGCATCTGAGCATAAGCCATCCCTGAGTAGAAATTAGACACAAGCACAGGATTAGGGTCTCTAAAATACTCTGTGGCCTTGCGCCACAATTGAATGGCCACGGGCCTCATGCTACTGCCATCGTCTTCTTCTCTTTCAATGGTATTAGCCAGGGCATCGAGCTGCCAGCAAACTGAAATTGGCACTGTCGGGATGGTCTTTTTATTGAGCATTGCCAGGGCCTGAGCAACAGTCTGCCGGGCATCGTCTTTCTGCTTAGCGTCATACTGACTCATAGCCAGGCGCAGCAACAAGCTAACTTGCTGCACTTTGTCTACATTACCGCTAGCAGCAACCTTAGCCAGGGCTGACTTGAGGCTATCAACCGCTCGATAGTGAGCACCGTAGTGATAGAGAACATCGGCATAATTTATATGAGCATCAAGAAAATCAGCGGCCTGGCTACCTTTGGTATCAAGAATAGTAGTGACGACAAGACCGCGCATGGGTTCTATCCACCAGCACAAAGAAACAATACACCCGGCCACCAAGAGCAAAGTAACTGGATAGGGTAATCCTGAATACCTGGGTGCGCTGGGAATACTAGGAATAGCAGGAATACCAGGAATATTGAGGTGGCCAAACGACTCACTAGCAGCCAAAGAAGAGGCAGGAGCCGGTACAGAAGTTGGTACAGAAGTTGCTGCAGCGCCTGAAACATTAGTCAAAGCACTAGAAGTTGAGCCATCGCCAACTTCTGCCTGCACAGAAGCTGACTCTTTGATTTTAAATTCTGGCTTCTGCAGAAAGTCTCGTTCCGGATCAAACCGGCTCGGCCCATCAGACATTTATTGACTTCTACTCACTCGCCGACTACAGATAGGGATTCCCGCACACTATGGCTATGCTGGTTATGCCCCATAAGACTGAAATTAAGCCTGATATGGCATTAAGTGATAAAATTCGCCCGGATCCATGTGGACAAAGACTTGACAAAGAAACCATTCGACAAGACGAGCCTGATTCTAGCTTTGCTTCAGGGAGCCGTACTGACAGCAACAATTTCAGCGATAATTGCAGCGACAACGGCACAGGCTCTAGCAAAAGACTCTACAACTGCCATAACAACTGTGGCTCCTCTGACGGCGCCAGCCAAAGAAGCAGCCCAGCGACCACTTTACAGTGACGAAAAGCTGGCGGCCCGTATTAACAAAGTAATTGACAAAGCCATTGAGCAAAAACAAATTGTTGGCACAGTGGTGGTGGTCGCCCAAGACGGTCGAGTTGTCTACAAAAGAGCTGCTGGTTTTGCCGACCGCGAAACCAAAAGAGCAATGAAGCAAGACAGCATTTTTCAACTGGCCTCGATGACCAAAACTATTGTTTCAGCTGCAGCACTGAAGTTAATTGAAGAAAACAAACTCAAGCTAGATGACCCGGTCACTAAGTACTTGCCTGACTTCAAACCAAAATTAGCCGATGGCACCAGCCCAGCCATTCTTATTTCACAGTTGCTCAGTCACACATCGGGCCTTGGCTATGGTTTTGCCGAAAAGAAAGACGGCCCTTATCACAAAGCGAAAGTATCAGATGGCCTCGATCAACCGGGCTTAAGCATGGCTGAAAATATGCGCAGGCTGAGTTCAGTGCCATTGCTTTGCCAGCCGGGCAGCAAGTGGTGTTACTCACTGTCAATTGACGTCTTAGGCGCCGTGCTAGAAAAAGCGGCCAACCAAACGCTGCCGGAGATTATCCGCAACAAAGTCACAGCACCACTTGCTATGAGCGACACAGCCTTCAGCCTGGCCAAAGGCAACCGCAGCCGGCTGGTGACGGCCTATTTCGACAATCCCGCTCGTCAGCAGCAAAAAGAAAAGGCTCTCGATTCTGCCAGCTCCAGCATGGAACCCTTGCGCATGCAAGCACTGCAATTGGTGGCATTTGACGGCGGCTGTTTCAGTTTTGCTCCAGCGCGCCTGTTCAACCTAGACTCATATCCATCAGGCGGAGCTGGTATTTCTGGTACGGCCGAAGACTATTTGAAACTGCTAGAAGCAATACGCACTAAAGACAAAAACATGCTCAGTAGTGATTCGTATAAATTGATGACCAACAGCCAAATCGGCAAGCTAAGCATTTCACCTGGCGGCGACTGGGGCTTCACTTACGGTTCAGCAGTTCTACTCAATGCCAAACCAGAGAAAGGCCCGCACAATGCCGGTACACTGCAATGGGGCGGCGCCTATGGTCATCATTGGTTTATTGACCCCGACGAGAAACTAAGCGTGGTCGAACTAACAAACACTACTGTCGAAGGTATGTCTGGTGCCTTTAGCAAAGATATTGCTAAAGCTGTCTACGGAAGCTCTCAATGAATACAGCTGACGATCGGCTATCAGAGCCGCTCTTAAACAAACAAACCCTGTTTACAACAGCAGGCCTTCTGCTTGGGCTCACTCTCTTAGTGACGCTGCTTTATGGCCGCATTTGCCAGGCCGGATTCACACTGGATGAATTTAGTCACTTAGTCTATCCATATAAAACTTTCAACGGCCATCCCGAAGCGCTATTGGGCAAGTTATTTGGCTCGTGGACCAGCGGCGAAGAAGACGGCATCATGGCCTATCGACCAACCACTTGTGCCTCATTTGTTATCGACTATGCCCTCTGGCAAACCAAAGTACTGGGCTGGCATATCTCCAACTTGTTTTTCTATGTAGTCGGTTGCTTCCTTACTGGCGCCATAACTAACGAGCTACTCAAACGTGCTGTCGCCAGTAAGGCGGCCCTAGGGGGCGGCATCGTGGCAGGGGGATTGATGCTGGTTTATCCAGGCCACCCAGACTCAGTGGCCACAATAGTTGGCCGTGTCGACTCACTTCCTACGGCTTTTTACCTAGCTTCGTTCTATCTATATCTACTATTTCGCAAGGCCGGTTCGCGCTCGCTACTTACAGCTTCGCTGATCTCTTTTTGGCTAGCTCTCGGTTCAAAAGAAACAGCCATAACACTACCAGCGGTGCTCTTTGTTGCTGAAGTGCTTTCACTGGCCGGACCAAGCGCTGATCAGTCAAACTCAGAGCCGCTGAGCATAAAAAAAAGAGTCATGGTCGCCCTCAGGCTAGTGGCACCGTACATTGCCACGCTAGGTGTTTTCGCTGTTCTCAGAACGATCGTGCTGCACGGCCAAGTGGGTGGATATGGCAAGATGCATTTTAAGGCCATGCTCAAACAGTTTCTCAATTTTGCCGATAGCAGTACTTTGATGAAAATTCTCATTCCAATCAACGAGCACTATCCCCTACCACAGCCTTACACTCAAGCCATGCTGCTGAGCTACGCCCTGGCAGTGCTCAACCTTACTACCGCAGCCCTACGCAATAAAGTCTTTGCCAAAGTGCTGGCATTTTTTGTGTTCTGTGGCATTGTCAATGTTCTTCTTACTTTTCAAATCTGGCATATCTATCCTAATCTAGTCGGCTTCAGGCTATTCTTTCTCTCTTCAACGGCACTATGCGCCATACTTTCAATGGGTTTCATGGTCGACCCTAAAAGTAAAGCCATGAGCGTTCTCAACGCATTGGCTGCAATTTTTCTCGGCACAGTTTGGAGTGTAGTCTTGCTCAACAATCTCAAGCCTTTTGAAGAAGCCGCAAAAATGATGCATACACTTGAGACCCAAGTAACCGAGTTGAGCCTAGCAGCAAAGACAAAGCAAGAGAAAATTCTGCTCTTGAATCTTCCTCAAGATTTCTGTGGTGCACCAATGTTAGGCAAAGCCGCATTCTTAGCGGTAATGATGCAACCACCGCTAGCCTCTCAAGATTTGCGGCAACAAATTATGGTGAGCGCACCTTTTGAATCGGCTAGCGCTGCAGACTTAGACAACCTGAAAGAGATAAAGACATTGTCACCCCAAAGCACTGTCAAAATCAGAAGCTATCACTGGGAAGAGAAGCTAGGTCGCTTTGTTGAGGCAAAATTGCCAGCTACTCTTTAGTACCAAACCGATAGCCCAAACCATAAATAGATTGAAGAAGAGTGCTCTCTTCTTCGCCCAGTTTTTTGCGAATGCGGGCTACTGTTGTGCGCACTCCAATTTCAGTAGCATCAGAATCGGAGGGCCAGACTTTATTCAATAAATCTTGGGCTGAGAAAAGCTGGTTCTGGTGGCGCATCAAAAATTCAAGCAATAGATATTCTTTCGGCAAAAGTTTTATTTCTTCTAGACCACGATGCAGTTTACCAGCCTTGCTATCAAGCTTTAGATTGCCACACTGAATAATTTCTGAAGCTAATTGCGGATCACGCCGCAGCAGCGCCCTGATGCGAGAAGACAGCTCGCGAACGTCGTAGGGCTTTGACATATAGTCATCGGCACCAAGATCAAGGCCAAGGGCCTTATCCTCGCTCTTACCCCGGCCAGAAAGAATCAATACCGGGTTTAAGCCACCATTGCGGCGGAACTCTTTCAAGACCGAAAGGCCATCAAGACCCGGCATAGTAATATCTAGAATTAAAATATCAAAGCTATAAGCACCTAGCATAGACAGAGCGTCGTTTCCGTCATGCACCATGTCAACCGTATGGCGTTCGCCCTCAAGCACATCTTTGAGCAGTTGTGCTGCCAGGGTGTCGTCTTCTGCTAATAAGATTCTCGCCAAAGCTTTACTCTTCCTCTAGTCTGCCTGCTTTACTGTAGCCAATTTTACTTCATGCAATTCTAGTGGCAAGCGAAACCAGAATCTACAACCACCGGCCGCACGATTCTCACCACCAAGTGTTCCACCATGGGCCTGAATAATCTCTTTGCAAATTGCCAGACCTAAACCATTGCTGTTAATCAAAGAGGCTTTAGCCGAGCCCGAAGGCGACGAAGACTGAATATGGGAGGCATATCGATCAAAAACGCGATCTTTAATTTCAGGTGGCAGGCCAGGACCATTGTCGAGCACCGCAATCTCAATTTGGGGATTTTTAGAGTCGTGTACCAGGCGTGACTCAATTTTGACTATCGATTCTTTCTTGGCTCCATACTTTATGGCATTAGAAATGAAGTTTTGAATTACTTGCACAATGCGTCTCTCATCGGCCGGGACCGCGAGCGGTGGAATGTCCTCAACGATAATCTCAATACCACGCGCTTGGGCCAAATCGGCCACAAGGTCGAGGGCAGAGACAATTAGTTTGGTCACCTCGCAGCTTTCTTTGCGCAGCTCGAATTTACCAGTCTCCATTTGTTCAATATCTAAGAAGTCATCTACAAGGCCGGCACAGACTTTTAGATTATTAGCCACCGAGCGAGCACGCTTGGTTCCCTTTTCGCTCAATTCGCCATAGTTGCCGGTGGTAAGAAGCTCAAGAAAAGTCAACTGACTCATAAGCGGCGTGCGCAAATCATGACTCAACATATTGACGAATTCTTGCTTAGCCCGCTCAATACGCCGAGCTTCAGAGACATCACGGGCGACGCAATAAATACTTTGACCGTCGCGAGAACGACTGGCATTGATCTGAAACTCTACCCGCGAATGATCTCTAACGTTCAATACAGCAAAGAAACTAGTGTTTTTATCGGGCCCAAGGTCGTGTAGCAAGTCACGCACACGAGCCTCGTCTTGCTTGTCGATCATGGCAATAAATCTAGTGCCCAGTAAGTCTTGAGGGCTGCTACCCCATAGTTGCTGACTGGCTCCGCCAGCAGCACTGAGAGTAAGAGCACTAGTAAGGGTAAAAATTACATCACCGGCATTGGCAAGCATGGCGGTTTCCCGTTCTTGTGAGCTGGTCAATTGACTGGCCATTTCATGCAAGCTGCGATCTAGTTGCGAGATTTCATCATTACCATCAAGCACAGGCAGCATTGGTTTCTGTGCCGCATAGGCACGAGTATCTGCATATATTTTGCCGATTCTAGAAGCAATATCTTTAAAGAAGAAAAAGGAGGCAATCAGTCCTGCGGCGAAGTTAAGCGCAATACCAAAGAAGATCAAGCGCCGCTGATCGTCACGCAAGCGAACAGAAGACTCAGGGGAATTAGACAATCTTTCTTGCTCTAAACGAATAATTTTCTCGTTAAGCTGAGCAATATTGTTTCGATCAACCAGTATGCAGTCGCGCAAGTCGCGAGCCAGAACCGCCGCATATCTAGTATTACCTTCCCCAAGCATATTCAAAATTTGGCGAAAGCGAGCAACATACTCAGTTGTGGCCACAGATAATTTTTTTAGATTTTCAGCCTGCTCGGGCTGCTGCTTCAGTGCGGCTTCAAGAGCTTTGAAACGCCAGGCCACTTCTTCTTGCTTAGCCAATGCTGTCTGGCGATATTGCTCACGGCCAAAGGAAGTAAAAAGGACAGTGGATTGAACCATGTCGTAATTACTCTTTTGAAACTCGGTTATTCGAACCAGAATCTCTTTGGAGCGCCGCTCAGCGTTCTCGGCGTTCTGTGCCGCCTGCTCAAGGGAGAGCAGACCGGCGCTTAAGAAGACCTGCACAACAAGGGGGCAAACGATAAGCAGGCAGCCTTTGAAGCTTATTCCAATTTGAGGTGCTCGCAAACAGTCCTTCCTCTAGTGTACTCAGGCCTTGCCAGCAATTTACCCCACTTTTCCTCTTTGCAACATTGCTGCAACAATCTCAGCTTAGTCTGAAAGGACATTCACCCCTGAACCACTCCAACTTTACTAAAGCGAGATTTTACTACCATGGGCCAACAAACACTTGATAGACCTACAGCAGACGTTGAAGAGCACAAGTATAAGCCAGCCGGTCCGGATAAAGCTATTGATTGCACAGAGACCTCCTGCAAGCCTATCAGCATGGAGCAGCTACAGAAAGATTTAGGCCCAGAGCAATTTAAGAAATACCAGGAACACGCCGCCTCTGAAGCCACCAAGAATGAATATTTCCACCCGGACAGCCCGGCTGGGAAAATGATGAATAACTTCTCCATTGATAGCACTGGTAAAGGTGAAAAATCAGCCGACTCAGCGGATGCAACCGACAAGGCTCAAGGAGCAAGCAAGAAAGACTCTGGGCAAGAAGGTGATCTATTTAGCGACAAAAGAAACGATATTCCTTCCGACAAGAAGCAAGATGGAGCCAGCGACAAAACCAAAGAAGATGCCGAAGTCGACGATAAACCCAAATCAGAATGGGACAAAAAAATAGAAGCTTCCGGAGCATTCACAGTCGGCCAGGCCAAAGATGCCTACAATGCAGCAGCGGCAGACAAAAATGGTGTTGCCATCATCATAGGTTCCAAAGACACACCTGGAAGCAAAGAGTTACTGGACAAACTGCCAGAGTTGCAGAAAGAAAATCCCAACCTGAAATTCATGTTCGTAGATAAAGACGCTGTTGCTCAAAAGCTGGCCGAAAATCCTAACGACAAATCAATGCAGAACTGGGACAAATGGATCAAAGATAGTCAAAAGGACTGCAATGGTCAGCCAATCGATCTGGCATTTACGAGTGTGCAATCGGTAAAAGCTGACGAAAATGGCAAAGTCGGCCCAGATAAAGTAACAAGCACACACTGGACTGCAGACATCAATGCCGGCTTACAAGATCAAGGTCGTTATGCTGCTGATGCCACAGCCCGTAACCTTGCCAATGCCAATTTGAAATTAGATTTCACACCACCAGCTAATGTTCCTAAGGCCGAGGCCAAGGAGGAGCCGAAAAAAGAACAAGCAAGCGAAAAACCAAATGCCGAAGTACCAAAGGAAGAAACTCCATTCCTAAAGGATGAGAAGGAGAAAGTCGACAATAAGGCCAAAGAAGAACAAGCCGCCAAAGATGCTCAAGCTGCCAAAGATGCTCAAGCTAGAGAAGCAGCCGAGCGCAAACTAGAAGAGCAAAAGCCCAAAGAAGTTGACACCAGAACAGTATTCAAAGAAGGCCATGTGAACGAGGCCTTAGCCAAGGCAAAAGCAGAAGGAAAGCCAGTGATATTCGAAGTCGGTCTAGCAGGTACAGATAATTCAAATTACTGTGGCCCTTGCCGCGCTTTCAACGCTCAAATGGAACCGAAGCTGGAGCAGACATTCAAAGACAAAGCCGTGGTGATCAAAATTGATCCAACCAGAGACCCAGTTGGCGCTAGCGCTATTCCTGGCTATCCTGGAAGATTCCCCTATTCTGGCGCTGGATATGTCGATAACCAGGGCCGCCTGCAATCGGTTGGTGGCGGCATGTTAGGCTTCGCCGGGGCCGATTCATGGACAAATTCTATTAATCAGCGAGTGGAGCAAGCCAAACAGCAAATCAGACGCCAACAGCGCTAAACAAGTTTTTCTCACAAGAACACTTTGTTTGAGGGCAAAGTGAGATTCCAAAGCAGTATCAGGGGTGGTATCGCTAGGAACGCAGCAACTTAAGGCCAACTTCTTACTATTAAGGAGTTGGCCTTAAGGCATAGCTTGTTTTGCAGCCTCGAGCAAAAATCTGCTAAAGAGCAACAAAGCTGCAACAATGTTCGCCTAGATTAGAGGAGTGCAAGGTTCACCTAGCACTCTTTCTTTTCCGAGGAATTTACTATGTCCGCATCAACTACTTCCACACAAAATCCGAAGTCTGACAGAGATATTAATGCTCTCTACAAACTAGCCGCCGATGCCTATAGCACAACATTCATCGAGCGCAAAGAGCCCAGAGAAAACAGAGACACTAGCAGCTCTTCCAAACAGGCTGACGAAATGCTAGCTGGCTTTAGTCTCGATATCTTCTTTACCGAGTCAACCGACGTAGCTTTCGCCGTGCTTTAGGCCTAATTCAGGGCCTAAGTCAAGGTCTGAGTCAAGGCCTAAAGCAGAGCGAAACTAAAGCCCAGATTCCTGGTTTCAATCCCAGAAATCAGTGGAATCAAATAATTTAGAACTTAAACTTTTAGTCTCCTGTTTTGGCCCAGAGGAAGAGCAAAATTGTCCCCAGCAGATCCCGGCGATAAGAAAGACAGAGCAGCTGACGAGAGCAAAGACGAGATCAAGTCGACCAAAGCGCCGACGCTTGATGCAGACCTTTTAGCCGATAAGAAATCAACCGCAGATGTGCCCGGCATTGGCAAGACCGGTAGCGACGTCGACAAAATGATGCTCGATACGGCCCGAAAAAACGAAGCCGCCATCAAGCTAGAAATACCACTGAGTGCGGTGCAACTCGACCTAAAAGATGTGAACCCACGGCAGCAGTCAAAGAGGTCAGACTCATCCGGTGCGGGCGACAGAACCTCTGCGGCAAGTACAGAGGAGAATTCCAAAAGTCTCTTCGATGCTA
>CALRJJ020000022.1:0-16393 GCA_943367505.1 Flavobacterium psychrophilum
TGATTTTAGCGCCTTTAAGCATTGAACAGCTCTTGAGATTGTCAAAACCGGCCAAATTTCATATTGGCAAGCTCTCCAGTTCAGAATCTAGGGCGATCGGCTTGCTATTGATATCGACCGAAACCAAGACAAAATTACCGTGAGCACAGAGTTGCCGCTCACCCGAGAGCAGGTTCTCGCCAAAGAGCTCAACATTGACTGTAACTGACGAAGTGCCCCTTTTAACAATGCGACCAATCACTTCAACCAAATAGCCATGCTTGACCGGAGTTTTAAAATCGATGCGCTCAGATGAAGCTGTTACCATAGATTTGCGGGCATAGCGCGACGCCGTAATAAATGCGCTCTTATCCATTAGCTCAAGAGCATGGCCACCAAATAAGGTGCCATAGTGATTGGTCTGATTGGGAAATACCATTTCGACCATTCTAGTGTCATATTTTGAAAAATCAGTTGTACCCATACGAATCTCCCTTTAGAAATAAAAAAGTTCCCGACCAAAGGCAGGAACGAGATCTCGTATGAGCCACCCGAGAGTGACCATAGATACTTGCCTCCTTGCCTCGAAGAGGTGATGTAATAGTGCTCAAGTGGGTAGCCTGACTGGCAATTTCTTGCTTCACAGTTGCGGGACAGCGGTGGATTCTCACCACACTTCCCCCACCAGATCGCCAAAAGCGATCTCTTTATTTATTGAACACAGATTGAGTTGATGTAAGCAGTTCCTCCAATAAGTAGGGCAATTATAGCCGATGGAGAACCGCACCGCCATTGGTGGCCTACTAACTGCAGAGATAAAGGTTTCCAGAACTTACCGATGAATTCCCCCTCGACCAGAATTCTCAGGGGCAATTCACAGAGGCGATCTGCGGCGGGCTATCATTTATATGGTTATATGGCGGCCGCCAGCAACATTAACAACTACTCATCCAATCCTTTGAACTTTTTGGAGCGTCGCTACGTCTTCACATGTATCAACCATTTTTTGGAGATTGATTTCATGAACAGGTTACATATTTCAGCTTTGTCCCTAGCAGTATTGTTAGGCCTAGCCACAGCGGCTAGCCAGCCCGCCGAAGCCTACCGCTACGGCGTCAACAACCGCCAGCAAAGGCAGCAAAATCGCATCTATAGCGGCGTCCAAAATGGCTCCCTCAACCGTAGAGAAGCTGGGCGCCTAGAAAGGCAACAATATGCTCTCAATCAAAAAGAAGCCAGGTACCGCGCCAGCGGCAACGGCATGAGCAATTCAGAAAGAGCCCGCTTAGAAAGGCAACAAAATCAGCTAAGCCAAAACATCAATCAGCAGAAGCATGATGGCCAGGGATATAACCCTGGAACTCCCGGAAACCCAGGTAATCCTAATCATCCCGGCCATTCACTATACGACGTCAACAAGACCCAACAGAATCAAGATGGCCGTATCTACAACGGTATCCAAAGCGGCGCACTGACGCCCCACGAAGCCCAGAGACTAGAGACACAACAAAGCAGATTCGCCGCAGAAGAAGCTCGTATGCGCGCTAGCGGCAATGGCCTCTCGCTACAAGAGAGAGCCAGACTCGACAATCAACAAGATCGTATGAGTAAGAGTATCTACAATCAAAAACACGACGGCCAAGACTATCCGCACTAGAGAATTGCCAAAAGCAAGATAGACCTAAAGCAAGACCAATCAAACAGGGAAGAAAATTCCATGTTGAGCAAAATAGAGCCAGGGTCGAAGCTCAACCCCAGTCAACTTGCGCAAATCAGCAACATAAGTCTTGATTTGTTCACGGTGTTTGCGAGCTTGAATTTCAACATCTTTGGCAGCAAAATGATCGGTCTTGTAGTCAACCAAATGCCAATCGCCTTCGGCGTCTTGAAAAATTAAGTCAGGGCGCCGAGGGCGAATGTCAGGGCCAGCCTCTGAAAAACCAGACGCTGCATCAATTAAATAGGGCAATTCATGCCGTCTTTGTTGACTTTGTGAAAGCAGGCCATAAAGCCTGCTTTCGTAGTAAACGCTAAGCAAGCGCTCTCCCTCATCAACCAAGCGGTTGAGCAAATCACTATGAGCCACCATGGCTCCCTGGGTAAAAGCAATATCAGCAATCCATGCACGGTCGACCTTGCGCCCTGACGGCGGCAGATTCTCCATCAAAGAGTGGAAGAAAGTACCAAGAGAAGCTGCTGTAACAATGCCCTCTGACGGTGGAGCACCGTCTCTCGGTGTCACCCGGCTACGGCCTTGTTCATTGACTTTAGGATCTTCCCCACTAGTTTGACTTTGCTCTAAGCCAAAGAGACTTTGAAGAGAAGCTTCGCCGTCGCCAGGAAGAGCAATAGTGTTTGGCTCATCAGCGCTTCTCTGCGGCACTTCAATTCCAGCAGCCAAACTAAAACTATATGGCGCTACTTCACCGTCGCTGCGAGAAGTAATAGTGAGGCCAATGCAATCATCCGGTCCTGGTCGCACGGCATCATCGCGGTCTAGCCCCAGCACCTGCATTATCCACTGGCGATAAGACTCGCTCTTCCTAAATGGAGCCGACAGGAAAATTCCCAGATTATCTCGGGCCCTGGTCATTGCCACATAAAGCAAGCGTTTCTTCTCTTCTCGCTCCATCTGGCGGTCCAAATGACTGGCGACTTGATACCAGGCAGGCTTGTCTTGATCATCCAGACGAGTACTATTGAAGGCTACGCCATAACTAGAGTGATAAACCAGGCGATCGGCGTTGCGCAGCAGTTGGCCTCCCAAGCAAGGTAAGGCCACCACAGGAAATTCCAAGCCCTTGCTGGCATGAACTGTCATCAGCTTAACGGCATCAGCACTATCAAGAGGGGCTTCAGACTCGCGCATGCCAAACTCGCGCATGAGAGCTAGACGCCGGGCAAATTCTCCACAAGAAAGATGTTCATGCTCAGAGGCTAAATGGGCCATCTTCCAGACATTGCGAGAGCGCTGTTTACCATCAGGTGCAGCCAACATAGCCAAATCATAATGAGTATCATCAATAACTTTCTGCACCAACTCGCCCAAGGGTAACAGGGCGGCATATTCCATCAAATTTCTCAGCTGCCGCACCGCCAGAGACAAGGCTTCAACGCCGGGCTCGCGCGCGCGTACGACATTAGCAATAGCAGTCCAGAGAGGTTGCGAGGGATGGTCGGTTACCACCCGGTGCAGCAAGTCATCGGTAATCGAACAAAAAGGTGAGCGCAGCACGGCCAAAAGCGAATGACTATCTTTAGGGTTATCTAAAAAGCGGAAAAGGTTCTCAAAATCAGCCACTTCCTGGCGGCGCAAGAAGCCACTGCCGCCGAAAGTTACGTAGGGAATATCGAGCTGGGCAAACATTGCCTCAAAAGATGCAAAGTCACCGTTGCGTACCACTAAGACAGCACAATCACCATAGGTGATTGGTCGCACCCCACCATTCTTGGCGGCAATCTGATAGCCACCTTCAACTTTCTTTTTCAACCAATGCCCGACTTGATGGGCCTCATAGAAAGCGGGAGTTAAGCCGCGGGCGTCTTCTTCGATATCAACGTCAAGCATGAGAACTTCAACAGCAGTTGCACTTTGCTGAGCTGCAGCAATGCTCAAATCAGCCTGCCGAGCCGGCTCCAGAGCTTCAAAAGCGGCAACATATGGCACTACTTCAGGATCGGCGTCAAGTAAGTGATCAAAAACTGAATTAACGAAGAACACTACTTCCGGGTGACTGCGAAAAGAGCGAGTCAATTTAGTAACTAGCGAAGAGCCGCTTAAACTCGAAGTTTCATTCTTGAACAAAGACTTCCACTTGTTAAAAGTAGCAACGTCGGCACCTTGGAATTTGTAGATCGACTGCTTATCATCTCCGATTAAAAAGACCCTTGTCTTGTCACCGGCCAACAGAGATAACAGCGTGGCTTGCATGTCATTGGTATCTTGAAATTCATCCACAAGCAAAGCCTGCAACTTGTCGTTGAAATAGCCCCTCGATTGCGAGCCTTCTTTTTCTAAACAAGCACAAGCCAGGCTAATCAAATCGTTATAGTCAACAGTAGTCAGTTCGCGCTTATGCTCTTCGTAGATTGCCAGAGCGCGCTCAAATAGCTGAATAATACCAAGAGTAAGAACAAAACCCCGTTCGTCTTCTTGATTGAGGGTAGCAGGAATTTTGCCGACAATTTGCTTAGCTTGCTCGCGACAGGTCATCAGGGCTTTACGCAAATCTTTGGCATCAGGTTTGGTACCACCTATATTGCCAATTGTAAGCGTAGACACCGCCATAAACGCCTGCCAACGCACAGCCACAGAATCATCGGCGAATAACTGCTGACAAAGATTCAGCAGAGTCTCACGCACTGGATTGAGCTTGTTTGCAGCATCAGCCATTGAATTCATTCGCACATAGTCGAAAGATGAATTGAATTCTCGATTGGTAGAAAGGCCAGAAAGAGCACTACTCTGCATATCCAGCAAGACTCTTTCAGCGGTGGCACGCATGCCAGCAATAGTTAGAGAGTCAAAGGCTTTCATCGATTGCTTAAATTGCATTGACCCCTTAAGCAGTCGGTTCAATATCTTCTTCACTTCATCAATTGAAAACTCTTGCAAAACATCGTGCTCACAGACAAACTCTGGTGCTGCAGCGGCGCCATAGAGTTCGATCACCATCTTGAGAGCGCGTTCAATGCTATCTTGCAGCAATTCATTTTGAGTCAACTCATCTAGCACTTCAAACTGCGGATCGATACCACAATCAGCAGGGTGACTCTTCAAAATCGATTCGCACAATGAGTGAATGGTACCGATACGAGCGCCGTCAACCTCAGCTAAACAATTGAGCCAGCGGCCATCCGCTTCTTCCTGCGAAAGAGTAAGAAAGCGCGCCTTGAGCCTTGAGCGCATCTCAGCAGCAGCTTTGCGAGTAAAAGTAACAGCGATGATATTAGACAGGGTGCAATCCGGATAGCGCCGCAGAATCTCGACATAACGCTCTACTAGCACATGGGTCTTGCCCGAGCCCGCGCCGGCTGAAACTAATACGTTTCTGTCTACTAAATCTACAGCTTGTTGTTGTTGCTCAGTTAGCATCTATCAAATTATCCTAATAGTAGACTTAATCGCTATCATCACTAGGGCCAAGCTCGGTGATGCGACAAACTTGCTGATGGTCACAGTGCTTACAAGAATCCGGGCTGCTGGGCTTGACACTGAAGTTTCCTTTTTTGATGTCTGCCACGTAATTGCCAATGTATTCTTTGGTCAAACCGATATAGTCGTTTTCACCATCCTGAAAATCAATGGTGCCAATTTGATCACCGGAAGAGAAACTGAGAAAAGCACCACTCTTAACCTGCGCATTACTATCGGCCAAAATAGCATCAGTTACAGCCATAGCATAAACCGGCAGTTGCATATTACGACCAGCCAAAGCCTCTTTCTTGCTAATCGCACCAGAGCTAGATTTATAGTCTATGACCTTGACTCGACCATCGCTTGATATATCAATTCGATCGACCCGACCGTGCATTTTCACAACTT
Source organism: Flavobacterium psychrophilum (assembly GCA_943367505.1). Classification (GTDB taxonomy): domain Bacteria; phylum Cyanobacteriota; class Vampirovibrionia; order Obscuribacterales; family Obscuribacteraceae. Next base: position 5,525 of record CALRJJ020000022.1, read on the forward strand.
GTCCATCAACTTTTACAACTAAAGCCGGTGATGATTCGCCATCTTTAAAGCCAAAGCCTTTTTCAAAGTAGGTAGGGACAAACTCGCCCCCCGAGCGCACGGCTCGCTCTTTTTCTTTGACAAAGAAGCGGCGCAAACGAAAAGCAATTTCTTTCTGCTCGTATTGCCAGAAATCAGTGTGCCTGAACTTGCGTGTCGTCTCTAGCCAGACAATGGCCGACTTAATGCTACTTTCGAATATTTCTTGCAAGAGGGCTTCGTCTGCACCTAAGAGAGAGAGAGAGCGTTCTTTCAATTCTAGGTAGAAAACTTCGAGGGCTTTGTGATAGACCTCACCAAGCAATCTTGAGTCAAGACCAAGCTCTGGTTCTTCCATCTTCTCAATTTTTAGAGTATGCGACACCCAGAATCTAAACGGGCATTTTCCATAGTCATTAAGACGGCTGACACTCCACATTTCAGGAGTCTTTACACTAATAAGGTTGAGGTTGACTTGCTCAGTCAAGCAGCCGTTCAATTCATTGAATATATTAGCTCCACTGCTAGACCCCGCGCCCAAGCTAGATTGCGTGCGCGACTGCACCGTAGAAAACGGCAGCTCTAACTTAGTCAGAAACTGACGAACATCAAAGGGCATCCACGACAATTCGAGATCACGCAAAGCCTGCCTGCCATTGAGCCAGAGCCAGCCGGCCGCCAGCTCCTGAGCAGAAGTAGGCTCAAGCATGGCATAAGTTCGTGGGGCACGGAAAGTGAGAGCAGCCGCAGCGGCTTCATCACCTTTGGTTAGGAAGAAGGAAGGAATCAGTTCTTCCCCAGTCATCTCATAGATCGGGCTTGATTGACAGAGCCTATCGGTGGCACGCTCTACCAATGAATCATAGAGCGAGGGCTCAAACGATTGATGATGTCGAGGATTCTCAATGTCTATGCCATAAGACATCCACTTGCGCACTTCGTCTTTACTAAGAAATCCACCTTGCTCTGAACGCCGGGGAAACTCACCTTCGTTCAAACCAGCGACAATAATGACCTTGAATCTTCTGTTTGGAACTAAATCGGCACTGCAAACAGTAATCGCTTCGCGACTAACTTTTGGTCTTCTAAAGTTGGCATTCTCTATGGCTCGCTCCAGGCGCTTGAAGAAAGCAGAATAGGTAGACATCTGCGGGCCATAGGCATGGGACAGCAAAGTCTCTTCTAAAACTAAATTAGCCAGTACCCGCCTGAACTCGAACAAGGCTTGATGCTCTTCCCAGCTTACTAGTGGGTTCGAGAATTCCTCATCATTGGGCAATATCAATAAGTCATCAATTAAGTCTTCAACAAAGCTGACGTGCTCAGTCAAAGTCTTTTCATAACCGGCAGAGTGTAGACTTGGCAGAGAAAGCCGCTCTATCAGCTTGCCGAGCTTCGCCGCCCAATGCCAATCGCTGGCACCTTTTACAGTAAGTGTTGAGAGAGACTGATCATCAATCTCTTCAATTTCACCACTATCTAAAGCAAGATAGGCCCTATTAAAAAACGGGCTAGAAAGCGTGCGCACCACATCTTGTCTGGCAAAATCAGAAACAGGGAGATGCAATAAGCGACGCAAATATTTGACTAAGGGCAAACTACCAAGCTCAAGGGGCTCATCGAGAAAATAATCAATCTGCGCCCTTTCAAAAGCTGCACGAATGGCCGTCATATATGGTTTCACCGAACGTGCCACCACAACAATTTGATCGGCCGAGTAGCCTTTAAGCAAACATTTTTTTGCTTCGCGAGCGACTTCCTCCATTTCCATCAAACGATCCAGCGCTCTAAAATTGATCTTTTGCAGAGAGCCAGTCGCCGCAGCTGATGGAGAAGCCTGACGCACAGTTTCTTTGAGGAGCGGCGCAAAGGCTTCTTTCAACTCGCGCAGTGATTTATCCTTCCAAGAATAATTTTGCCAAGAATAATTTTGCCCCTGCGACTCTAACTGAGAATCAGAAGAAGAATCAGAAGAAGAAGACTGCGCTGCCACATAGTCAAAAGCAATGATGGTGCGCTGTGACTGTTTGGCGATAGAACTGAGAACTTGCAACTGCAGCCGATTGAAGCGGTCAAAGCCATCCACAGCCAGGAGCCCAATTGACAATACATCAGGGTCAAGATTATTTAAAATCTCGCGTGTCTTATAGGCCAGCTTACGCTCATCGAAAACATTGAGACTTTCCAGCTCTTGCCAATAGGCCTCATAAACTCGCCCCAATTCCATATAGCGAGCGTCACTAGCAGCCATCTTTGACAACTGGCTAATTACTTCAGAGGGCGAGAAACCGGCTCGCTCCAACTCATCTATGAGCTCAAGCATATGGGCATGGGTGCCTGCAAAATCAGCAATAGAGCTAAGTCCACTGAGGCGGCCAGCGACTTTCACTTTCTCAATGGCCTTCACTAAAATAGCCGGGCGAATACTATCGGGAATCAAGCGAAAGCCACAACCGGCCTGGCGCAAGACTTGATGGCACAAATCATAGAACGGCAGAATCTTGAGGCCGACCAAACCGGCCGTCTTGCTAGTTGGCTGGGCAACCACTAACTCTACTAACCGCTCTTCCACCAGACGCTTATAGCGATGAGAAGGCACAGTGATGATTGCCTGCTTGCCACTAAGCAAACTCTGACGGCAGTGCTCAGCCACCTGGTCAAGCAACCAGATTGACTTGCCTGAGCGATATGGCCCGGTGATTAGCTCTATGCTTCTTTCTGGCATATCTGCTCTTCTATTTATTTGTCGACCAAAAATTGTGCCCGTTGAGATTCGAACTCAAGGCCTTCGGCTTCGGAGACCGACGCTCTATCCAGCTGAGCTACGGGCACGTGGCTCTAATTCTAGCACCCTTAACTAAACTGATCAGGCCACAGCCCTTGGCAAGCCGAATGCAAAAAACTTTCCGAACCTAGCACTGACACTACAATCAGTGGCATGCAGAGACGAAGAAAAGTCTTAGTTCGCCCGCACCATCTCTTCTAGTGCGTTCATATTGTGAATAGTGACGCGCTTCGATTCGATATCAATCCAATGACTATCTTTGAAGCGATTGAGAATTTGAGTAACAGTCACTCTGGACGAGCCAACCATGTCAGCAATTTCTTGATGGGTAAGGGGAAATTCTACGCGCACGCCATGGGGCGTAACTTTTCCGTGGGTGTCAGCAAGGGTAAGCAGCAAGCGCGCTACGCGACTGGGAACCTGGCGGAAGACTAAATCTTCGATGCGAGCATTAGCCTGCTTGAGACGGTCACCAATGATGCCAATAAAGCGCAAACCAAATTCAGGATTCTCGCGCACAAAACTAAGGAAGGATTCGCGGCTAATTTGATAAATTCTTGAGTCTTCAAGAGTTTCAGCATAGCTGTCGTGCTCAGCATTTTCCCAGGCAGCTTCACCAATCATGTCGCCGGGTCCAAGCAGGGCAAGAATCACAGTTTTGCCTTCAGTCGAAAGCCTGGTCACCCGCACTCGCCCTTTCTCTATAAAGTAGATGGCGTCGCAAGGCCCCCCAGGAGAAAAAATAGTATGGTGTTTGGGCAGCTCAAGCTCTTCTAGAATGCCCAGCAATCGGCCCAGCTCGACCGGGTTAAAAGCCTCGAAGATCTCGCTGTGCCTTAAGCTGAACAGCCTTTGAGCACTTTTCATGAAGACCCCCCTTGGATGAACCCGGAATAGTAAACAGCCACAAAGCTCGAAACGGTGCGCCCGTGGGACGCCAAAAGAAATACAAATATTTCTCGGCTCAAATTGAACTAAGCCGGGGAAATAAACGTTATCTGTATTACCCCTCGAAAAAAATATTGTTGGGTAACAACCTTTTTATACCCCCACCCCCTCTTTTCTAACTTGATTAGAGGGAAGGGGCTAAGAAGAACCGGAAACACATCGTCCGCATACCGTACAAACGCCCGATCGCATATACACCAGACAGCGTGCGGGTTGTGCTTACTTTTTATCTGAAAGAGCAAGCAAAACCGCTATAATTTGCCAGGTGTAGACAAGGTTTTCGCTTGAACAGATTTTGGTCTGTACAACCTTGTTTTTCCAAGTTAATCGCTCTGCTGTTCTGTTGCCCGCGGTTGTCAGCTTTGCTTTTTTATCTATTTTTAGTTTATAGAGTCGAGGAGATTTAATATGGCGATAGTGACCAAAGAGAAAGCCGTGGATAAACAGGAAAAGGCCCCCATCGAAAAAGTAGCCCGTGTCAAAGACACTTCAGGCACTGAAGACAAGAGCAAGAGCCATGCGCCATCAGCAGAGCGCCTCAAAGCTCTAGGCGCAGCCCTTGATTCAATCAAGAAGCAATACGGCGACGGCTCAATCATGAAGTTGGGCGATTCGCGCAACAACCAAATTGAAGCAGTGCCAACCGGCGCCATCACCTTAGACGTAGCCCTAGGGGTCGGCGGTCTACCAAGAGGCCGAATCATTGAAATATATGGTCCAGAATCTTCTGGTAAAACCACTTTGGCCCAGCACGTAGCTGCTGAAGTGCAAAAACTTGGCGGTATTGCCGCCATCGTTGACGCTGAGCACGCCATGGACCCAGACTACGCTCGCGCCCTGGGCGTAAACGTAGATGAACTCTTAATCTCGCAACCAGATACTGGTGAACAAGCCCTCGAAATTACCGAACAGCTTGTGCGCTCCGGTGCTGTTGACCTGATCATCGTTGACTCAGTGGCAGCTCTTGTACCAAAAGCTGAAATTGAAGGCGAAATGGGTGACAGCTTGCCAGGTTTGCAAGCCCGATTGATGAGCCAAGCACTACGTAAGCTCACCGCTATCGTCTCTAAAACCCACACATCAATCATCTTCATCAACCAACTTCGTCAAAAAATTGGCGTGATGTATGGCAACCCAGAAACAACCACTGGTGGAAACGCTCTCAAATTCTATGCCTCAATCAGACTAGACATTAGAAAGATCGAGACCCTGAAAAAAGATGGCGTTGAAATTGGCAACCGCGTCAAGGTCAAAGTCGTCAAAAACAAGTGCGCTCCTCCTTTCCGCATCGCTGAATTCGACATCATCTACGGAAAAGGCATCAATACCGCTGGTTGCTTGCTCGATGTAGCTGCAGAACACGATATCGTCAAGAAATCAGGAACATGGTTCAGCTACAAAGAAGAGAGAATTGGACAAGGTCGCGAACAGGCCAAGACCTTCCTTGAAGCCCATCCTGAAATGCTCAAAGAAATTGAAGTACGCGTGAAAGCTCAAATCGCTTCAGGCGTAGTGCCAACCAAAGAGCCAAAAGAGAAAGATAAGAAAGACAGCTAGTCATTCGCTCTTGATCTAGAAGCAGGCTGATATAAAGAAAGGGTGGAGTGCAAATTATTTGACTCCATCCTTTTTTTGGATGACTGAGGATAAAACCACGGCGACGAAAAATACCAACGCTAAGCCCAAAGCAAAGCAGAAAAAGCCCAAAGCGGCAGCACAGGCCAAGCAGCCTGTGGCCAAGTCTAAGCTGCCCCAATTAGCTTTGCCACAATTCAGCTTCAGCCCCAGACAGTGGCTAATTGCCTTGGCCTGCGGAGCAATAGCGGGCTTGGCCGCACCTGGTTTGGAGCAGTGGTACCTTGCCTGGTTTGGCTTTGCTCCCCTTTTTCTGCTCATCTATGCCAATAATTCATACTTCAAACAAATTATGTTAGCGGGCGCTTTTGGCCTGGCCTACAACCTTGTTTACTTACACTGGTATCTCAACCTGGCTCCCCTTGACTGGCTTGGTTTTAGCGGTATCTTTGGCCATCTTTTAGCCATCCTTGCCTGGCTAAGCGTGTCAATACACCAGGCTCTCGCCTTTATTTTGTTTGCTGCTCTGGTTAGTCGCCTACCGCTTTCAGGATCTTTTACAGCCAAGCGCGGGCCTAAAAAAGTTTGGTTAATTCCTGCCCTAGTCGTACTGCCTATCGCCTGGGTTCTTGTCGTTAACCGACTTGGCAATATGCCCGACCTCATGGGCGTGCCCTGGACAATGCTGGAATACACTCAATACAAGCAACCTGCCGCCCTTCAGTCAGCCTCAGTGATTGGTGGCATAGGAATCTGCGCCCTGATTATTGCCACCAACGTCACTATTGCCTCTTTCATTGCTACTTTTTTTGGCGGTGGCACCAAGCAATTCAAGCGCCTCGCAGCAGAGAATAAAGAAACAGCTTTTTATCACTGCCTCGGCATGGCACTAGTACTGGTGGCAGTCTATTGCCTTGGCTACCAGCAAGAAGGGCAGGTCAAGACGAGTGCTACGGTCGATACCACCCTGGTTCAAGGCGGCATTAACATCGACATGCAAAAAACAGAGCGGCGCTTTACCATCGAAGATTTAGTAGATAACTACGACAAGTTACTCGCCAACAGTCACGATTCTTTAGTAGTTTTACCGGAAGGAGCATTGCCAACTTATTTGCGAGAACAGCCTGGCGTAATCAGCTGGCTCAAAAGCAAGGCCGCTGAAAAGCATCTCGATATTGTTGTCGGCTCAATGGATCGCAGTGAAGCAAATCGACCGTACAATGCCGCATACGGCATCACCAGTAGTGGCGTAGTTTTGCCAGAAGTCTATCACAAGCGTTTTCTTGTACCGATTGGAGAATACACACCTCTGCTCGTCAACTATTTACCAGAATGGGTAAAACGCTGGACAAACACACCGGCTGGAGGTGGCTTTGCCGCAGGAAAAGAACCGGTTTTACTAGACTTATCTAGAGGCAAAATTGCCCCACTAATCTGTTTTGAATCGATATCGCCCGAAGTCACCGCTGCAAGCTGCAGGGCAGGTGGCCAGTTACTAGTTAATATTTCGGACCTGGCCTGGTTTCACAAATCTGACTGTGGTCAGCAAATGCTGGCCTTTGCAGTACTCAGGGCAATCGAGAATCGTCGATATTTTATCTTTGCCGCCAACACCGGACCATCTGCCATAATTGATCCCACAGGGAAAATAACACATTACCTTCCGCAGGGCGAAAAATCGAAGTCGATACTGAATGGCAAAGTAGGACTCAACTGGCAGCCAACAGCCTTTGCGCTCTGGTATCGATAAACAAACAGAGACAAAGATGACAATTTTTTCGCACTTCACATTTTCCAGAATCACTTATATAAGCCCAGCAATATTGGCTGCCTTTATTGTCAGCTTGCCACCAGCATTGGCTACCGAGCCCTTTAGTGGCGCGACTATTGGCAACCAGATTAGAGAAAGCTGGGCCAAACAAAGCGCCTCGAAAGACTCCAAAACAAAACTGGCAAAAGCCACAGTTGAAACAACCATAAAAGCACCCAAAGAATATGTCTGGAATGCCTTAACCGACTTTGGCCGCTATCCGCGCATCTTCCCCAAAGTAAAGTCTTGCCAAGTACTAAAAAGGGAAGGACAGCTGGTTTACATCGAGAGTTATCTCAAGCCCCAACTGTTTGTCAACGAACAATGTCAGCACACAATTAACGACCTGCAAAACAAGCCAGACCGCTTGCGCTGGAAAATGGTAGACGGCACATTCAAAGCTGTTGAAGGCGAGTGGCAGCTAAAATCAGTCAATTCGGGGCGGCACTGTCAGGTAATCTACACTTTAGAGGTAGACCCAGGCCCAGCCATTCCTCGGCCAATAGCAAGCTTAGCCTTGAAGATGACTCAGAAAGAAATTGTCGGCAATTTCAAACAAGTGGTAGAAAAAGACGCGCAGTCGCTCAATTCTAACCAACATGCAGCAAACTCGGCACTGCTTGAGCCTGAAAGCTAATACTAGAGTAAATTGCTATTTGCTGTACTTGGTAGCAGCGGTAACTTCAACAGTAACCATGGTCTTGCCGCTCTGGTTATCGACACTCTTGATTGTTCCCATGGCAACCTCGCCCCAGGCAGTGGAGTGAGGAGTCATGCCTTCGCCCTGCTGCATCACTTTAACGTACTCATTATTCTCATTTTTGCGATTGAGAGAGCCTTCTACTTCAATCACCAGACTAGTTAAGCCAGCCACAGTTTTAGGTTTGCCGGATAGACGGCCTTTAGCAATCTCTTCCCAGCGCTGATTAGTGGTATTTGTGCCAATTCCCCACTCAAGAATCTGAACAGGTTTGCTCAGTCTAATCATGACCTTTTCCTCTGACTTCCATCGACAGCCTTACTGCAAAAACGTTATCACATTTAGGGGCGAGTCTCCCAAGTAAGCGTCTAAGCTAGGGCATTTCTCTAGCGTTTCTTCAAACTTTCGACGATGTCAGGTAGAAAATCTTCCAAACACTTTCCTTCTAAACCAAAAAGGTCGTGCGCCTCTTTAGAACTGCTATGAGAATCTGTAATTAAAATTTGAGCCAATTCAAGAGTAATTGTGTTCTTCGGCAAGACCTTAGTGGCCATTTCAAAAGCTTTCCCAGAAAGCTGACTTGGAATAGTCATGGTGGTACCCGAAAGACCAAACTCAAAGCGAATAGTCTCAAGCATCTCTATCAACGAATACTCTTTCGGACCAGCAATTTCCAAAACTCGCCCGGTCGACTCTTTCATATAAATGCAATCAACAACGCAGCGAGCGACTTCATCAACATGCACTGGCATCAAGATATTCAGGCCACTACCAACAACAGGCAAACAAGGTTTAAAAGTCACCAGGGGCTTGATCATCTCAACGTAAGGAAAGCGGGAGCCGAACATATATGAAGGCCGCAGAATGGTCCAGTAAAGTTTAGAGTTGCGAACAATTTCGTCGCCCGTAAACTTACTGCTCAAATATTCACTGCCTGACTCTTCGCGCGCGCCCAAGCAGCTCACTTGCACAAAGCGCTGAATGCCATTCTGTTCGGCTAAAGCTGTGAGCTTCTCTACCAACTCGACATTGAGATAATCATAAGAGCTAGCTCTTGAGCCATCGCTATTCAATCTGAAGCTACCAGAAATATTGATAATGGCATCAACGCCATCGACAGCACGCAGCAACACTTCATCGTTTTCGAGAGAGCCAACCACAACCTCGATACCGCGCTTGCGATACTGAGAAAGATTAGATGCCTTCCAATCGCCAGCCCCGCGAGTCAACAAGCGAATGGGTAGCTGCCGAGCCATCATTAGCTCGACGACGGGTTCGCCGAGAAAGCCAGTTCCGCCAATCAGGAGCAGCAAATATTTATTCCTTTAGAACCTGACACCAAAACCGCTGCCACCGAATCTAATACCACTACCACCCAAGCCATATCCACCAGCCGGATATCCATAAGGGCTAAAGCCATTATTGAACGAGCTATATCCCCCCATGGGAACACCGACAGGTACTCCCAATCCCATACCCATCCCAGCCGGATAACCGAAGCCAGCACCAGCAGGAAGGCCACCAAGGCCGGTGCCATAACCGCCGTAAGCACTGTTGCCATAGGCACCAGCGGGATAACCAGTCGATCTACCGACAACTTGACCAGTTGCAGGGTTGATCAAATTACCTGACATCGAATCGACCAAGAAACCAGTGCTAGGGTCACGCACCATAGCGCCAGCACCAGGAACTCCATAGCCGTTCGTGTAGCCGCCATAAGTGCCATAGCTGCCGTAACCACCACCGAGCATGTTGCCAATCGAATTGATGATTTTGCCAAGGCCTCCACTTCCGCGAGTTTGAGTCTGGCTCTGGCTAGTCATGCCACTACCCATGCCGCCCATAGATCCCAGTGAACTCATACCGCTGCCCATATCAAGATCGTCATCGAAATCATCGCGACGAGAACGATTAGCCCGAGCAGTCTTCGGTGGAGCCGCTGCAACCGGCACTTTCTCTACTAGCTTTGCCACACGCTCGGGCAAGCTCAAAGAGGCACCAGAGTCGGGTTTATTAGGGAAGACAGTTTCTTCTAAACGGCTCACTCTCTCTATTAGTGGATCAGAAGCAAAAGTTTTACCGAGCACAGCATTTTCTAAAGCCGTGACCTTGCTACTCAAGCCGATAGCACCACCGGGAACAGCACTGCCTCCAGAATCAGAGTCGAAACGGTCACTAGCGGCGGCAGCAGCAGCACGCCCAGAAGATGCCGCCGTTTGAGCCCGAGCAGCAGAACCAGCCGATGCCGCACGGCGAGGAGCAACTGGTGGCAAATCATCATCTTCGTCATCAAGGGCTCGACCAGCACTGCGTGGGGAACCGATTGAACCCATGCCATAGGCACCAGAAGCACTACTAGAGCCACGGCTGGCAGACCCAGTGCTACCCATGCCATACCCACCAGAAGCGGCGCCAGAAGCACGGCTGCCAAAGGCATTTTGCATATCTTTGCGCAAATCTCTACCACTAAATGAACGGCCATCTTCGCCATCACTGCGAGCTACAGGCTGCCTTGAGGGCTGCTTGGGCGCAGGGAAGCTGATATCGTCATCCTCATCATCAAGCCAATCAGTGCCTGGTGGTGCTTGTTTAGCGACATCAACTCGAGTCTTCTCTTTAAGAGCATCAACTCTTTCACTCAAATCAGTGAATTTAGATGGTTTGCCGAAAACTTTAGTTTCAAGACGATTCAAGCGATCGGCTACTGGATCAGAAGCATAATCACGCTTAAAGATGCTCTGCTCAAGGGCCGTCACGGCCGGATATTTACTTTCACCGCTCAAGACTTGACCGCCAGGCTTTTTACCCTGACTGCGCTCTTCGCTCAAATCTAAATCGCTGTCATTGTTATTGACTGGCTTAGCAGTAGAGCTGCCACTGCGCCCAGAAGAAGAAGAGGAAGAAGAAGCTCCTTCACTCTTGTCGCTATCTTCACTAGCTACTGCGCCAAGATTAGGCACAGTATCAGCCAGATTTTTCAAGCGGGTCTCACTAGCACCAGTTCTCGCTTCACCAAAAATCATTTTTTCAAGG
>CALRJJ020000023.1:0-16316 GCA_943367505.1 Flavobacterium psychrophilum
GCGTTGTTAAGGCGACCAATGGCATCCTGCATCAAAAAGACACCATACGCATTAAGCGAAATTGGTATGAGAGCGAGGATAAGGGTCTTCTGCCAGATTCTCAATTTACTTACTTAAGTACTTACTTACGTACCTACAAATAGTCAGCCTATAATAGCTTAATTGTACAAGGTCAATCGGGGGCAAACTCTTGGCAAAACTTCTAGTGGTAGATGACGACATAGAACTCGCCGAGAATACGAAACGCTGGCTGACACAGAGCGAAAATCACCAGGTAGACTGCTGCTACAACGCCGAAGATGCAGAACAAATGCTCTCCCAGTTTCGCTATGACCTGCTCATTTTCGACTGGGAAATGCCCGGTATGACAGGGGTAGAGCTATGCAAAAAGGCCAGAGCAGCGGGAGTACACACCCCGATTCTCTTCCTCACCGGTCGTTCTGCCATGGAAGACCTAGAGACAGGCCTTGAAAGTGGCGCTGATGACTACCTAAGAAAACCCTTTCACCTGAGAGAGCTTACGGCCCGCTGCAAAGCCTTGCTGCGTAGACCAGAAGCAATACAAGAATTGTCGGATCAAAGTACCAATATCAAGCTAGAAGTTGAAAACCGCGTTCTCAAAGTCTATGGCACAGACATCTCCCTAACCCGGCTAGAATGCGCCTTGACTGAGTATCTTCTGCGCTACCCTAACCGCACCTTTAGCGCTGCTGAAATTCTCAAAGCCATTTATCGCGCCGATAAAGATAGCTCTGAAGAAGCAGTGCGAGCCCTGGTAAAAGGGCTGCGCAAGAAGCTAGCCAGCTGCGGTGAACCCAGGGCAGCAGAGATACTTACTACCATTCCAGGCGCTGGCTACTGCATCAGGGGCTAATCGGTTCGCTCCATTAGTTCCCCAGCATAGACAAAGGAAAGCACGGCTATTCATCCGAGAAGATCGGAAAAAGTCGGCGTGCAAATTTTCCCGAACTCTCCCGAAATTTCTCACGGCAATCTCCCGCCCGGCTTTGTATTGTTCTGGAACAGGCAACGCCAACGAATTTACTAAGGAGAACCGCCCCCATGGCAAACCACCCTCAGGCAGACAGCACCACAAAAGCTGACAGTAGTGACAGATCTCAGGCGATAAACGGCTCTAGCTCCGAGCTATCTTCTTCGACTTGGCTCGACATGCGCAGTGCATCAGGCTACTTAGACGCGCAACCACAGCGCTTCACTCTATACGACAGCGCCGCCTCGACCAATAGCGCTGCCAACGCCAGCGATGCGCCTCTAACTATTAGAACTGGTGTCGCCACAGATGGCGCTAGCTCAAACACTTACTCACTACCCCAGATCGACTTCTTTGATTCTGCTGTGCCAACAAGCGAGAAGCCTCTAGCTGGCGGAATAGATGTCTCCCAAGCGAAACCATCGAGCGATGCTGGCAACGATATACCAAACGCTAAAATGAAGTGGGAGACCTATTCCCCTAGTTATGTAGGCAATCCCAATGGCGCTTTCAACTAGGTGTTGCCATGCCAGATAGAGCCACGACCGCCACAAAAGCTGAATGCACTAATCCACGAGAGCTTACCAGTCGAATAGAACAGCACGACCTCAATGCCAACAAAGAACTGTTAGATCTCAAAGCAAAACTGTCGCCCAAAGAATACGCGCAGCTACTCAAAACTATTGAAGCGACCAATCTACAAGACAGAGAGATTAACCAGAAACTGCCAAAGTTGCTAATCATTGGCGATAACAAAAAAGCTGAATTCGTCGGCGTCGACTATGCGCCGATGCCAGTGACGAAAGCCAAAGATGTCAAAGTAACGATTGACGGAAAAGAGAATGGTAAAGAATCAAAATCTTCGCAGCCATCAACCGATGATGGCAACTACTCAAACACGGCCGCTGGCCGAGAAAAGCTATGGAATGCCTTCTTTGGTACGGTCAGCAAGTAGAAAAACATGGCTAAATCTCCTCTACGGAGAAAAGAAGCAATTCGGTTTGCAAGAATCGATTATCCGATCTATGGCAACACGTTCAGGCTTACTGATTTCATTGTATTTTGATGTAATTGGACCATAGAACATAACCTTTGGAACAACCACTTCTTCGCAGATATTCTCAACTACACGTAAATGTCTGACTTTCTTTGTCGTTCTAGAAACCGCTTCATTGCATTCCATAAAAACTCCAATATCCAAATCAGTGTGTCTCTCCAACCAACCAAGCCATAATCACACTTTGTGTGTGACGAATCCATACCGATTACCTGGCCCCAACAAACTCCAAAGAGTTCAACGCTACAAAGAAGTAAAAGTTGTGACCATTCAATATCAGACAAAGAAGTTCAGCAAAGAATCGACTTAGTTTTAAAAATTTGGAACTAGCAAGTGTTGCTACCGTCATTGGCAAGTGATCTAGAAAATCTAGACCAAAGCTAAAAATCGAGGAGCAACATGAAGACAAAATGCCAAATCCAACTGATGTTATCTCTGGCTTCGGCAGTGTCGCTCTTTGCGGCAAGCACAGCTATGCCTGGGCAAGCTGCAGAAGTTGTAGAGACTAATACGCAGACGACAACTCAGACAAGCCCAGTAATCAATCAAGCCAGCAGTCAAACCACAACTGAAATCATTCAGCCTGGGCTTTCTCAACCAAAAGTAATTGATAGCTGGATGCAGCCTTCAGTGACAAGAACGAAGAGTGTCACCAGCAGCGATGGCACTACAGAAAAGACTGTAGAGCCAATGATCATGGAACGCCACGAAGCAGTAGTCGTGCCGACCGAAGCCAAAGTGACGACAACTACCTCAGTCACTCCAGCTCAAGTTACCCAAGTGACCAACTCTGCTGTAGTAAAAACTGCAGTGGTCAAAGCTCCAGTTAAGAGAACTCGCCACTATGTCAAACGGGTCTATCATCACACCCCGAGACGGCATCATGTTGCAGTACGCCACTATGCTCAAACAAAAACCGTGGTTGTCCAACCGCAAGTAATTCAACAAAGGCAAACAATCGAGCAAAAATCGGTGCTGATAGAAAGACCAGACCCTGCTCTGAAGTTTAACTAAACCGAACTAAGTAGACCTAAGTAAATCTAAGTAGACTTACCGGCGCTTAAAAGCTGCTCGCCGACAATCTCGCGCCAGCTATTGCGGCCAATATTGCCACCACAGACAACTACACCCACACGTTCGCGTGGTTTGAAGTTTATGTACTTGGCAGAAATGGCTGCAATGGCGCAGGCTGCAGCACCTTCAATCAACATTCCCTCATTTTCAAGGAAGTCGAAAACGGCCTGGTGAATGTCGCGCTCTTCAATTGCCACCCATTCGTCCACAACTTCTTGCACGAGAGGGAAAGTAATTGTTTCAGGATCAATGTTGCCAGCAATGCCGTCAGCAATGGTGTCTTGCTGCAAAACTTTGACCACACGACCAGAGTGAATAGCTGTTTTCATAGTCGGCGAAGCAGCGGCAACGACGCCAACAATGCGCACCTTCGGATTAATCACTTTGGCAACTAGACCGATGCCTGATATCAATCCACCACCACCCACGGCCACAATTACGGTGGAGAGTTTGGGGATCAACTCATACATTTCCAGCCCGACAGTGCCTTGGCCGGCAATTACTTCTCTATTGTTGTAGGGCGAAATGTAGAGACCCTTTTGCTCTTTAGCCAGGCGCATCGCGTAGGCTTCGGTCTGGTCCATATCTTCGCCATGCTGCAAAAGGCCAACGCTGTAGCGTTCGAGCTTCTGCTTCTTCATGGGATTAACGTTAGTGGGTAGGCAAATGCGCGCTTCGCGCTCGGTTGTCACGGCGGCTTCGGCAATACCGAGGCCATGATTGCCAGCCGAGGCAGTGAATACCTTGGTAAAGCCGCGTTCTTTGGCCCAGGTCATGGCATTGAGAGCGCCACGATACTTGAAAGAACCAGTTACCTGTAGATTCTCTAGCTTCATGAACACTTCGGCTTGCGAAAGGTCACAAAGCCAATGGCTCTTGCGCAACGGAGTATTGGTCACCAAACCGCTGATGCGTTTTTTGGCAACTAGTACGTCACTTATGCTTAGTCTCTCTTCCGTCACCGCAAACCTCTTATCTATATAAGAATTGTCATCGCTATAGGAATTGTCATCTCTATAGGAACTGTCATCACTATAGAAATTGTCACTGCGTTTGTTATGACTTCAAAATGGAGCGGGTGAGGGGAATCGAACCCCTGTATGAAGCTTGGAAGGCTGCCGTTCTACCATTGAACTACACCCGCGTGAAGGCAAGATTAGCATAAAGTGCATCACGGTAGCAAAAAGCTTGGCCAGAAAAGTAAGCGATTATGTAGCCGCGATTAGCTTTCAGAGCGGTTCTTGTCATCAGCTCGCACGGAACCGGCCAGAGTCACAATTGACTACGAAAAGTTGCCAATACCACAAATCCTCTTGGCATTAAGCCCCGAGAGCTTAGCAAACTTGCGTAGAAATCTAAAAGTTTCCTAAACAAGCCTTAAATGGGCCGTCTTAATTTGTGTTTGGGGGTGGTTTAGTGATAACTTTTATATCGAAGAGGAGATCGGAAGCCGAGGCGTCAAAGTCGAGGTGCCCGTTAAACCTACGTTTTGCGACTCAAAAGTGCAGGGTGACCATGGCAACATTTATACAAACTTTAGCTTCGATGTCGCAACAGCTGGCGTTGGTATCAGACCCGAAGAACACGATTCCTTTCTCACCGCAGAAAGACCTGCCTAAGCGTCTCGTACCGCCTCACGTAGAAGCCCTCAAACCCTATCAGCCAGGCCGTCCTCCTGTTGAGCTATTGAAAGAGCTTGGCATGGAGCGCTTCATCAACATGGCCTCCAACGAAAACCCACTGGGACCACCTCAATCGGCTCTAGATGCCATTCAGAAGGCTTTGCCTCAGATCAACCGCTATCCAGACCTATGCGGTACCAATTTGAGAGAAGCTTTAGCTGAGCGCTTTGCTACCAAGATCGACAATATTGCCCTTGGCAGCGGCTCCGAGAGCACCATGGCAAACATCATTCGTGCCTTCTTGCACGAAGACGATGAAGTATTGACCTCACAAGGTACCTTCATCGGCTTATATGTATTGGTTAACGCCCAGGGCATCAAGCTCAATACTGTGCCGCTGAAAAACTATCACTTTGACCTTGAGGGTATTGCCGCAGCGGTAAACCCTAAGACCAAGATGATTTACCTCTGCAATCCAAACAATCCAACCGGCACAATTTTCACTCGCACTGAATTCGAGAACTTCATCAGAAAGATTCCAGACCATGTTTTGGTTATTCTCGATGAGGCCTATTATGAATTTGCTGCCATAAATCCCGAGTATCCAGACTCAATGCGTTATCGCTTAGACAACGTTTTGACCCTGCGCACATTCGCCAAAGCCTACGGTATGGCTGGTATTCGCTTGGGCTACGGCCTCGGCCACGAATATCTAATCGACTATGTCAACCGCATCAAACTACCTTTCGAGCCTAATCTACTGGCTCAAGAAGCTGGTTTGGCCGCCTTGCAAGACGATGAATTCTTGAACAGAACCCTCGAAAACAACGAAGAGGGTATGGCTTATCTCACTGGTGAATTAGACAAACTGGGCTTGCAGCGCATTCCTTCGCACTCTAACTTCATCATGATTGAAATGGGTTCGCAAGAGAAAGTAGCCAAAATTCACGACGGCCTGCTGCGCAACGGCATCGCTATTCGTCCACTGGCTGGTTTCGGCCTACCTACTTGCTGGCGCATAAGCATCGGCCAACCAGCCGAAAACAAACTGTTGATCACAGCCTTGAAAAAGATTCTGCAGCCAGAAGAAACTAAGAAGTAGCCCAAAACGGCTGCAGTTCGCAAATAGCGAGAGCGCCTAGCACTGCCAGCTAACACTAGTAGATATACAGTAGTCAATTAAACTTGGCACTACTGTGTGAATGCACCTATTTGTCGGCCGCTGAACACGTAAACTAGTGAGACACAAGTATGAGGGTGTCCCATGGCTGTTTTCGAACCAGCAGTTCAACGTGCAATTGAGCGAGCAAATGAGCGCGCGTTAAATACAGCCAACGATCCAGTAGCGGCCTCGCCGAGCCTGTCGCAAGAAGAACATCAGTCGATGGATATGGCCCTCGACTTTGCCCTCGATCATGCCATTGATGGCAATTTCGATAGCTCCATCGAAAAGATACTCAAAACCCGCTTCGGCCTAGATCAACTGCGTCCAAAACAAAAAGAAGTGATCAGTAATATTCTTGCTGGCCGCCACACCCTGGCTTTCTTGCCAACCGGCTACGGCAAATCACTTTGCTATCAACTACCAAGCCAGGTGCTTCCTGGTGTCACTGTTGTAATTTCGCCATTAATTGCCTTGATGCACGATCAAGTAAACGGCTTGATTCGCCGCGGCATTAGAAACGCCACAATGCTCAACAGCTCCCTCGATGCCGAACAGCTAGATGAGCGCATCTCGGGCATCAGACGTGGTCAATACAAACTCGTTTATGTCGCTCCCGAGCGCCTAGAATCACCAAGATTCCGCTCCCTTCTGCAAAGTTTAGATATTTCCCTTTTGGTAATTGACGAAGCCCACTGCATCAGCCAATGGGGCCACGATTTCAGACCGCAATATCGCAATATCAGAAGCTACTTGAGCCTCATGCCCAAAGCCACAATATTGGCGCTAACTGCCACGGCCACTCCCCGGGTGCAACGGGATATTCCTGAATCACTTGGTCTGCCGAGCATGACCTGCGTCATTGGCTCATTTGACAGACCCAACTTGCGCTTCGAAGTTGAGCAATGCGCCAACAATGCCGACAAAGACCGGCATGTCTTCGCCATGCTGGCCGAGTCAAAGTTAGGCATTGAGAAAAAGCCTTCAATCGTTTACACCAGCAGTCGCAAAGAAGCTGAGGAATTGGCTCGCCGTATCAAGGCAGCCAAGATTACTGCCGCTTGCTATCACGCAGGATTGTCACCGGACATTCGCAAGAAAGTTCAAAACAGTTTTGAGAACGACACCATTTCAGTAATTGTCTCAACTGTGGCCTTTGGTATGGGCGTAGACAAGCCCAATATCAGACGAGTGATTCACTACAACATGCCAGGCTCGCTAGAAAACTATTATCAAGAAGCTGGTCGTGCCGGGCGCGACGGTAATCAAGCAACCTGCACCCTGCTCTATCAAGCCAAAGATATTTACACCCAGAAATGGCTGATGGATAAAAACTTCCCTGATGCCAAAGAAGTGGCACACCTGCTCAAATTCTTGCACGATAATTCGCAGCAATCATTGCGGCCAATGGATTTGCACAAGCGTATGCGCATGGAAGATTCGGCCATCAACAGTGCTCTTGATTTACTCAAGCATCTCAATATGCTCGACGTTGATGCCAACGGTGTCAGAGCTCGTGAAATTTCAGGCAGTCGCATGCCAGCAATCGACATGAGTTGGCTTGATGCCCGCAAAGAAAGAGATTCACACAGGCTCAATCAAATAATCAAATACGCCCAAGAATCAACTTGCCGGCGCAAGCATATACTCGGCTATTTTGGCCAAACCCTAGACAACAGCTGCACTGGTTGCGACACTTGCCACCCGGTAGAGAAGCGATTTGTCAGTATACCTACGCCACCCAAAATGGCTGTGACCGAAGCTAGTCGCTCGCCGCGTTCAGCTCAGAGTCTGTATTCGCAATCGCGGCCAGCTAAAGCGAAAGTACAAACAATTGCAGACACCACCGGTAGCAGTGAGCTAGAAGCGGCAATTTTAGTATTGACCGGTGAGCTAAGTGGCAAAGTAGGAAGAACCACAATCGCTTCTATTTTGATTGGCAGCAAAGCTAAAAAACTGAAAGAGAAAAAGCTAGACAAAGTTGATGCCTTCGGCACTTTCGCCCATGTAAGAATGGATGTAATCATGGACACAATCGATAATTTGATTGCCCAAGAGAAGTTGCAAGTTATTACTGGCATGTACCCGAAATTGGTTTTGGCGTAGAAACACCGGGCACTGCCTGTGGTGACACAAAAGCATAGCTCTAGTACAGCGAAGCCTTAACCCGTTTCTCTAATTCATCTAGGCGAGTTAAACGCTGAGCTAGCAACTGTTTTGGTAGCTGCCCCGTTTTCTTCAATCGGCGTTTGTACAAGAAGTGCTTAACTTCGGTATAGGGAGTGTTTATCAATGAATAGGCTTGGCCAGTAGACTGAACGATACGGCCAGAAAGATTGAGTTGATTACTCACAACTCTGGTGCGCTCATAGTTGGCAGAACCCGAAGGAGTACTCTGATAATAAGCCACCGTATTTAATACCGAGCGAGTGACGCCAGCCAGACCAATTAATGGACCAGAAATAGCTTGCTGATCAGCGATTCGCCTGAGATTCACCACGTGCTGTACTTCTTTGTCAAGCGGGCCATCTAGCTCTTCTGTGCGACGAATGAGGAAGGCCAACTCTTTAGTTTCAAGTGAAGAAGTTTCATCGACATCTCTGGGATCAACAGGCAGATTGCACTCGGCCAGAACATCGTCAATTTTGCGAGGGCGCCCCTGGGGGAAAATCTTGTCGAGGCGTTTTCTCTCAATACGAGCGACAGTGTGCCCGACAGCAGTTCTTATAACCGGGTTGAAAGTTACCAAAGCATTTCCTACCAAGCCGGTTATGGAAGCAACACCACCATATTCTCCTTTGCTAAAGCCCTGCAGCGAGCAGATAGAAGAACTCATCTGAGTATAGCCTTGGGCCGAGTCTATGGCAAAAAAAGTATCTTCAGACCATTCGGTAAAGCGCGAACCGACGCTCCAGTTCTTAAATTCAAACAGCAACTGATTTTTGATATGAGCAAGCAAGCGCCCTTGCAACTCATAAAGATCTTTAGAGCGCACTAGATTTTCCGCTGCTACTAACCTGTTCCGTTCAGCAAGCATGGCATCTATATTAGTGACATAGCCCTTTACTGTAGCTGTTGCAGCCGCGGGTGAAAAACCATTTTTAGTAGCAATGCGAGTGTGATTGAAATTCTGTAAAAGTTGCACAGCCGAACTAGTACCAGTTATGGCCTGACCAATCAAGGCACACTCCAAGCCCTTCTTCTGCGCCGTGCGAGAAACTAATGATGGGTCTTTCAAGCCTCTGGCACGCTGCCTGATGTCGACAATAGTGTTACTAAAAGCCAGTGCTGTACCAGCTTCTCGCTGCATAGGATAGAGCCATTCTTGAGCAAAATTCTTGCGGTTGACTCCATCATGATACTGAGCGTTGAAGCGCGCCAGTTTTATACATTCCAACATGATCTTGCGATCTATACGCGCAACAGTTGACTTGAAAACTTGCCGAGAAGCAGCAACAGAAGCATCAGCGGGAGCAGTCGCTGAAGATTGGCTACTTTGAGGCGACTCCAAGGTATCAGGAGCGGCAGAAGACGCCAGCAATGCCTGGTCTTCCGCCGCTTGCTCAGCAGCCGCTGGCGAGCTACCACCAGAGACCAACAGAAGTAGTGCCGCAACGAGCAGACATCTTCCTGAAATCATCAACGGCAAAGATTTCACGAACAGTTACCACCCGAGCAGCAGAGCAAGAAAGCAGCGCAGTAGACAAGAGCAGATTTTAACAGCAACTTTCTCATACGCAAATCAAGTTATCAAGTCTATCAGCAAACGAACTAAAACCTTTCCCACTGACTCACCCTTGGCATGAAGCGGTAAAATAAAGCGCACAAAGAATCTAAGACTTGAACCTAAATTTGAGCATAAAATTGAATCTCAAACTTGTAGCTCAAATTTGTAGCTATGGTAAATCACTAAAAACAGCAAGGAGTGCTATGCACGCTAAGTTTTCACTGAAAGCGTCACTGAAGATTTCAATACTAGGAGCTCTCTCCCTAGTCATTGCAGCAAATTCATCTATAGCAGTGAGCGCGGAGCCCGTTGCAAAAAGTAAAACTGATGCGCCAGTAGCTCAAACAACTAAGTCAGCACCAACTATTACGAATTCAACCAAAGATAAATTTGAAAAAGCCTATATTTACGGTTTTCCAATGGTGATGCTCTACGACATCATCTATCAATTTGCCATAGACAAATCTTCGCCACAATTCAAAGGACCACTCAATCAACTGGTCAATGAATCTCGCGTTTTTACATACAAAGACACCACAGTAATCACCCCCAATAGCGACACCCCATATTCAACAGTAATTATGGATTTACGGGCTGAGCCAATGGTCTTGACGGTTCCAGAAATAGAAAAGAAGCGCTATTACGACATACAGCTAACCGACCTCTACACTTTCAACTACGGCTATATTGGTAGCCGTGCCACCGGCAATGGCGCTGCATCATATATGGTGGCAGGGCCAGACTGGAAAGGTAAAACACCAGCAGGGATTAAAAAAGTATTTCGCTGCGCCACCCAACTTGGCATGGCCATTTATCGCACACAACTGTTCGGCCCCGATGACATGCCCAATGTTGTGGCAGTGCAGTCCGGTTACAAAGCTCAGCCACTTTCGGCCTTTCTCGGGCAACCAGCACCAGCGCCGAGCCCCGAAATTAAGTGGTTACCAGCCAGCAAAGAGAGCTTGAAAGCAGAATTTCCCGCCTACTTGAACTTCGTTCTGCAGTTCTGCCCAACGGCCAAAGAAGATAAAGCACTGCGCGATGAAATCAAAACAGTAGGTATTGAACCTGGCAAGGCCTTTGATTTCGCTTCACTTTCAGCCGCCGATAAAGAGGCGCTAGGAGCCGCTATTAAAGATGGCTATGCTCAAATTAAAAATTGCAAAAATACTGTTGCTCCCCCTATCAATGGCTGGTTAGTTGCCTCAGTCGCTGGCAACCGCGACTTCTTCAAAGGCAATTGGTTACTGCGTGCCTTTGCCGCAGATGCTGGCATCTTGGCAAACTCAGCTGAAGAAGCTGTTTATCCCATGGCTAAAACCGATAACAACGGTGATATTCTCGACAGTTCAAAGCACAATTATTCAATTACCTTTGGCCCAGACCAGATGCCACCAGTTAATGCCTTCTGGTCAATCACGATGTATAACGCCAAACAGTTGTTGATTGAAAACCCAATCAACCGTTATTTGATCAACTCGCCCATGCTACCGGGCATGAAGAAAAACAAAGATGGTGGAGTGACTATCTATATTCAGAAAGACGCTCCTGAAGCGGACAAAATGACCAATTGGCTACCAGCACCGAACGGGCCTATCTATATGGTAATGCGCCTTTACTGGCCCAAAACTGGTAAACCATCGATACTACCTCCAGGCCAAGGAAGTTGGAAACCTCCGGTTATTCAAGTGGTGCAATAGCTAATTAAGTAGCAAACTATTGAACGGCAGATTTCTTGAACCGCAAAATCTATCAAATAGCTTCTGACCATCCAGTGTATTTTTGAAGTTCTAGTCGGTGAAGTATGGGTGCAGTAGACAAGGCTCTGTGGTTTATTGAAAGCCACTTTGCGCAGGATATCAATCTTGACGAAATAGCTAAAGTTGCCGGTGTCTCGCGTTTTCATTTATCGCGAGCATTTAGTCTCGCCATGGGCTGCTCAATCAGCTCATATGTGCGCGGGCGACGACTAACACAAGCAGCTCTTTCTCTGGCCAACGGTGCTCCAGAAATATTGGCAGTGGCAATTGAGGCCGGATACAACTCCCACGAAGCTTTCACTAGAGCCTTTCGCGAGCAATTTAATTGCACACCAGAGATGGTCAGAGCACAAAAGAAAGTAGAAAATTTGAAACTTGTGGAGCCAATCAAAATGACTGAGACAAAAATCCAAAATCTGGCAGAACCAAGAATTGAAACCGGCAAAGCCATGAAACTTGCCGGTCTGAGTGAACGCTACAACTGCGAAAGCAGTGCGGCTATACCATCGCTATGGCAGCGCTTCGGCGCCCATATCGGAAACATTCCCGGTCAAATTGGCAAATGCGCCTATGGTGCCAAATATGATGGCGATGAAAATGGCTACTTCAATTACATGTGCGCCTGGGAAGTCGCGGCCAATACTCCTGAAATTACTGAATTACAGTATCTTGAAATTCCAGCCCAAACTTATCTAGTATTCACCCACAGTGATCACGTCTCGACCATTCGCCAAACCTGCATCACCATCTGGGACAACTATCTACCTCAAAGTAAATACAGAGTCAGTAAGGGTCCAGAATTCGAACTATATGACGAAAAATTTGACCCAATCACCGGCCTTGGTGGCTTTGAAATTTGGATTCCAATTCTAGACTAGACTGCCCGTGAGAGAACAAGTAAGAACCTTTAGCCCTTCAAGCGAATCGCGATCAATACAAGTGTGCATGCCAGCTTCAACTAACTGTTCAAGTGCTTGGGTGTCTCTGAAGCCGACGAGAACTACAATTGGTATTCGCGGGAAAAAGCCCCGGATCAGTGTGATTGAATCAGTGTCTAATTTTTCCACCGTAGCGAAATCTAAAACTACTAGGTCAAATTTTCGCCGCCCTGCCATTTTGAGGGCTTCATCTAAAGAAGCAGACATCACCACCCGCAAGGCATGGCCCAGCGACTGGCCGAGGGCCTCAGCCAGTCGCACAGCTACAAGTTGGTCGACTTTAAGTAATAGCAAGCTCAGAGGCGAAATTAGACCCTGTGTACTCAGCAAAGTCAGAGAATCCATCTGTTTATCACCTCATCTCGGCAGCATGTAGCAGTCCATACAGCCATCATATGGGCCCATCCACTAGAGGGTAATCGGGCACATGACTGATTTAGGACTAGGCCAAGTTGCCTACTTATAGACTCGGGCAATTAATTCAATCGCCTCTATATAAGTAGTAAAAAATGAAATCGCCCTCAATATTAGGGGAAATCTGTAGAAAAGTTTGCTAAGCAAGTTTGGAGATGAGGCAACGACGGCCTTGCCAAGAGCAATAAAAAAGCCTGCCTTAAAAGGAGCTAAGATATTTGATTCCACTCATATACTTACTGAGTTACCTGACCACACCGCTCCCTGGAGTATTTGAGAAAAATGACTACAACCGTAACCACCGAAAAAACCATTGTTGAAGCTAACTGGAACACCATCAGAATCCAAGAACAAGCTTCACGCGTTTTGGGTCTTAACTGGATGACCACAATGCAACTTCTTCACAAATTTGGTGGAGAGAAAGCTGTTACTGAATTCAAGCATGCAATGGAAGCTCACAAAGTTGAGTACTTCAAAGGTCTCGGAGTCAAAACTCCTTTCGAACTAGTAAAAGCTATCGCTGAATTCGACGTTAACGTCTATGGCAGCAAGGTAGAAATCTGGGGCAACGAGAAATCAGCAACCCTTCACTACCTATCATGCGGCATGTTCAAAGCTCTTGAACAAGCTGGCTTGATCAAAGACGAAAACAGAGAAGAAATGAGCAAAGGCATGGAAGCCTGCATGACTTCCTTGGCTAGCAAATTCGACTTCACAACTGGCGTCGAAATGTGCTCCAAAGAGAAGACAGCTACCGTTACTTTCACAAGAAAGTAATTAGCTTCTAGCTAAAAGCATTGAAGAGAGAGTCGGTTCTGCCGGCTCTCTTTTTTTGCGCCCAAAAGCGTGATTCTCAACTCAGCTTTGGCGCCTTTTGTTATACTCGCCAAGGTAAAACTTGGGGACCATCTCGATGAAATTTGGGCATCTTCTCTGCGCCGTAGGCTCACTATCACTAGTTCTCAATCCGCTAGCGGCACTAGCTCAAGCCAACAACCCGCTTAGCAATCTACTTGGCACCACCCCGAAAGCCAATACTGTTAGCCTGCCAACCCAAATTTTAAAAACTGGCATCAATCTCAATAGCGATGGCATATCAGCAAACTCGCTGCAACTGTCTAATGCCATTGGTTTAACGCCGATACTATCGAGGATACAAAGCCTCCGGGCCCAACGAGACGCGCTCAAGAATTCGACTGCAACACTCGAAAGTCTCGCCATAAGACAAGATCTTACTGATGCCATTACCGAGGCCTATCAGTTAATCCAAAAGACATCCCTCGAAGTAGACTTTGTCATGTCTGAAGTCGAAGCAGAGCAGAACGTTTACGAAGAAATTCTCAATAGCTATCAAAACGCCAGAGACCAAACCGTTGCCAAAACTAATGCTGCAGCCTTTATCACCAACGGTGCACTATGGGCAGTGGCAGAAGGCTTTACCATTCCAACCTACAAATATCCCAATTATGCTATTCCTTCTGGCATCAACGGCGTCATTGCCGGTCTTGTACCCTCATTCTTTTCAATGTGGGCGATGAAACAGGTAGCTGGGAAAAAGACCCGTTCAGAAAACGACCCCAATATTCTGGCAAAATTGTTTGACTATCCAATCACGCCCGACATTGACTACCCCGTCTCAGTTTGGCAATTTCTCCAGACGGTTCCACCTGGGGACCAAAGCGGAAGAACTCGCCGGGAGCAACTTATCGATCGCTGGATCTCAGATGACAACTTGCCTGATTTTACCGACCCTAAATCGCGCAAGCAGATCGATATAATCACAGCTAGCGTCGCCCACAGAAAGTCGCTGACAATCAGCAGCCTGAACACACGATTGGTGATGCTGCAGCAACTCGAAGGCGAAGTGCTAAAAATGAAGCGGATGTTGCTAGAGCTCTCTATGGTTGCTCGTGGCGAAAAACAAATTTGAGTTGAGCAGAAAAGCAGATTTAAGCCGGCGCGAAAAGACTCTGTAATTCGCAGCGCAGCGCCAGATTTGCTGAACAACCCGAACCATCCACTAAAATCTTGGCCCGGCGATGGGGCTCTTCTAACTCGACGTAGCGATCTTCGGCTGGCATCCAATACTTTTCCCAAACGTTGCGCTTAGCCTCACCATCTCTTTCAACGCCCCGCTCTAGACGCTGACTGCGAGAACAATAGACCCAACAAGTAAGATTGTAGAAATGAGCCAACTCATGGCGAATAGAATAAATGCCCTCAACTATTGTTATGCCGCTGGCTGGCACGGTGTGCCACTCCGCTAGACTGTCACTATCCCAATCGTAACGCTGATAACTACAGTTCTCACCGCGGCCAAGAGGTTGAAGAACATCACGGCGCAGACGCTGCCAATCGAAGTCAGAACCAATTAGAGCGTCACATTCGCGCTGGGGTAGACGCTGCATTGATGGCTTATAGAAATCATCCATGTGTACAATCTGAACAGCCGAAATAGCTGCCAACTGCTGGCCTAAGCACTGAGAAAAATGGCTCTTCCCGGCGCCGCCACAGCCATCTATACCAATTAAAATAGACTGCGATAACAACTGCTCTTTAATTAAGGCAGTCAGCTCTGGCATGGTCAGTGTAGATTGCGATGGCTCTGACATAATAATCTCGACGACAGCCACTAGTTTAGAGCAAATGGTAATTTAAATGCGAAACACTTTGGCCCTACTATTGCTTTTTTTGTTTGTCTTCACCGAGGGAGCAATGGCCACTGAAACCAAGCAAACTCAGGGCGAACAAGCGAATTGGTTAATCAAATCTCTCAGCACTCACCTGCTAGAAATAAAAGAAAGCAAAGAAAATAAAGACAATAGAGACAATAAAGGAAGGGCACAGATAGTCTCAGACGGGCAATATACCAAAGGCGCCAACCGCGAAAGCAAATTTGTCCTGGCGCCTGGAGAGTCATTTCAAGGGCCACCGGACCATCACTCCTCCTCAACCTTGAGCATGGTCACAATCGACAGCAAAGGTTTGAAACTGAACTACGAGATGCGCTTTGACCACAGATCATTTGGCAAAGATCTGATTACCGTAGACAACGGAAACATTGTTTTGCCGCTTAAGACAGCGCAGCCGAAACCAGCTCAGCCAAGAAAATAAAAGATCAATAGAGAGAATATCAATGGAGAAAATATCTTGAAAAAGCATGTGCTCGTCACAGACAGCCTCTTCATTTTTCCTGAGCATGTTGAAAAGCTCGAAGCAGCCGGCATTAGCGTGACACGCTTAGACAAGCCCATGGCCAGCGAAGAAGAGCTAATGGAAGCCATTAAGGGAAAGCACGGCTATATTCTTGGTGGAATTGAGAAAATAACAGCAAAGATAATTGAGGCTGCCGATTGCCTAGAAGCAATTACATTCACCGGCACAGACTGGCTCAGCTATATTCCCGGGCACAGCGAAGCCAAGGCCAAGAATATCGCTATTAGCAATTGTCCCGGCGCCAACGCCCAGGCCGTTGCTGAGTTCGCACTCACGATCATGCTGGCAATGCAGCGCAATATATTTGAACTTGGTCGCACAGGTAGCAAATCATTTCAAACAACCAATTCTCTTT